>DATBOX010000066.1:0-10883 GCA_036561685.1 Candidatus Limnocylindrales bacterium
ACCACGACGGTGGCCAGGACGGCAGCCGTCTTGGCGGCGACCAGGGCCCAGCGCGGCAGCGGCGAGCTAGCCAGCCGCTTGAGCGTGCCGTTGCCCCGCTCGAAGGCCGTGGCGATGCCCAGCGACACGAGGCCGGTGGAGATCAGGGCCACGCACAGGATGCCGGGCACGAGCTGGTCCAGGCGCGACGACTCGCCCGTGGTGCTGCCGATGAGGTCCACGTTGGCGAGGAACACCAGCAGCACGAGCGGGATGCCGAGCGTGACGACGAGGTTCTCGCCGCGTCGCAAGGTCAGGCGCAGCTCCATCGCCAGCTGGGCGGTCAGGGCCCGCATCAGCGCTCCGCCTCGGTCTCGCCGGTCAGGCGCAGGAAGACCTCCTCCAGCGATGGGGCCGCGAACCGCAGGGCGAGCGGCACGATCCGCCGTGCCTCGAGCCAGGTGGCGACCTCTCGCAGCGTCGCAGCGGGATCGTCCGTCGGCAGGATGTAGACACCCGGCTGCCCGGACGGGGTGAGCGGCGCACCCGTGGCGGCGACCGATGGGAGGGCGGCCAGCTCGGCCACGGCCGCGGCCGCCAGCGGCGCCCGGAGAGCCACCTCGAGTCGCGGGCGCTCACCCGGTCCGCCACCGCGCAGATCGGCCGGCGTGCCAGCGGCGAGAAGGCGGCCGCGGTCGATGATCACCACGCGGTCGGCCAGCAGCTCGGCCTCCTCCAGCAGGTGCGTCGTCAGCAGCACGCTCGCGCCGTCGTCGCGCGAGCGGCGCAGGAGGTCCCACGTGGCGCGGCGGGCCGTGACGTCCATGGAGGCCGTCGGCTCGTCCAGGATGGCCAGGTCGGGCCGGCCCACGATCGCCAAGGCAAGGGCCAGCCGCTGGCGCTCGCCACCGGAGAGGGTGCGATAGCGGGCGTCGCGGCGCTCGGCGAGGCCCACCTGCTCGAGCACCTCGCCGGGGTCCAGCGCATGGGGGTAGAAGGCGGCGAAGAGGCGCACCGCTTCGATGACCCGCGCCTGGTTCCACAGGTCGGCGCGCTGGAGCATCACCCCGCACCTGGCCCGGATGCGCGGGCCGTCGCGACGCGGGTCCAGGCCGAACACGCGCACCGAGCCGGCGTCGGGCCGCCGGTGACCCTCGATGGTCTCGACCGTCGTCGTCTTGCCGGCCCCGTTCGGGCCCAGCAGGGCCACGATCTCGCCCGGCGCGACGTTCAGGTCAAGGCCGTCGACGACCGCCCGGCCGCCATACCGCTTGACCAGCGCGCGCACCTCGATGACGGGCGTCGCGGGGCCGCTCATGGCGCGCGGCCGCTGCCGCTGGCGCCGGGCGATGGCGACGGCAGGATCTGCCCGATGAGGGCGTCGATGCCGCTGGCAGGCGGCGGCCCGTAGCTCAGCGTACGGACCACGCCCGTCGCGTCGATGTAGAAGCTCTCCGGCACGAGCAGCACGCCGTAGGCCGTCGCGGCAGCCTTGCCCGGGTCGAGCAGCATCGGCCACGTGGCACCCTCGGCCGCCATGAACGCCGCCGCCTCGCTCGCCGAGTCGTTGTAGACGACGCCAAGTACCTCCAGGCGCTGCGCCGCGTAGCGCAGGCGGGCGGCGGCGAGGAGCGGGAACTCCTCCTTGCACGGGCCACACCACGAAGCCCAGAAGTTGACGATGACGGGGCGGCCGCGGTAGTCGCCCAGGCTGACCGGATGCCCGGACTCGTCGAGCAGCGCGATGGCCGGCGCGGGCTTGCCCTGCAGGGGTCCGCCGCCGACCACGAACGTGCTGGCGATGGCCCCCGGCGAGTCGGTCGGCGCAGCCGGGGCAGCGCCCAGGCCCAGGTTCAGGGCGACCAGCACGAGCGCCAGGAGGCTCATCGTCACGGTGCCGGCCAGCGCCACCCGGCGCGGGTCAAGGATCGAGCCCGTGGCGACCTACTTGACGGTCAGCGTACCCGTCATCTGCGTGGGATGGACGATGCAGATGAAGGTGTACGTGCCGGCCGGCAGGGCGGGGACGGTGTAGTCGGTGGTCTGCCCGCCCTGTGTCAATGGCTGGCCGTTGAACAGGAAGTCACTCGGACCGCCGCCCGGCTTGAGGATGGCGAAGTTATGGGGCACGGTGTCGTGGTTGGTCAGCGTGACCGTGAAGCCCTTGCCGGCGGTCGCGCTGAGGGTCGACGTGTCGAATTTGACGCCGGCTGCGCTGAGGGCGATGCCTCCGGCGCCGCCCCCGCCGCTCGCCGCGGCGGTCGGCGAGCTGCTTGCCTGGGCGTTGGCGTAGGTCAGGATCGAGGGGGTCGCGGCGAGCATGACGCTCACCAGGGCGATCGCCACGTACGCGCCGGCAAGCGCCTTGGGGAAGGCCCGCTCGGGGTCCCGGGTACGCGGCTCGGGCGGGCTGCCGGCCGCCACGAACTCGTACTCATGGCGCGCGTCCAGGTACCAGCCCACGATGGCCAGGACGGCCATGAGGATGCCCCCGCCCACGAGGGCGGGGCTCAGGACGAGCCCCAGAAGGGCGACCGCGGCCCCGACCGGCACGAACAGCGGCCACGGGCTGGGGCCCGGCAGGTGCACGCCCGGTGGCAGGGTCAGCTCGGCGGTCGTCTCGGCGGAAGGCGCTTCCGGTTCGACGTGGCCCTGATCGACCCGCACCCATTCATGGCGGGCGTCGCGGTACCAGCCGATGATGCCCACCACGACCACCAGGAGGCCGAGCAGCAGCACCGGCAGGTTGAAGAGTTCGGTGACGCCGGGGGTCTGGCCCAGCTTGATCGCGCCCGTCGTGGGGTCGACCGTGGGGGGCTCGACGCGCCCGGTCTTCCAGACCAGGCCCAGGAGCATGATGGCCGCCCCGACCGGCGCCACGAACGGCCACGGCGACGGCCCGGGCAGGTGCGTCCCAGCCGGTGGCGGAGGGGCCGTGAGGCGGGCCGGCATCCGCGAGGCGGTCCACACGCGGTTCGTCGTCCAGCGCAGGACGAGGAAGGCCAGGCCGACGAGCACGAGCAGCACCAGGAGGTAGGGCACCCAGCTGATGACCGCGCCCCAGTCGGGCGAGATGATCTGGCCGATCAGCGTGATGAGGCCGTTCCAGAGGTCCTGGATGTCCTTGATCATCGGTCGCGGCGCACCCGGTGGCGGCTAGAGATCGTCCGAGTTCTTGAGCAGGATCCAGAACCCGAAGACCATCGCCGCGGCCAGCGCGAGGAGCATCGCCGGCCCGCCCAGGTCGGCGCCGTTCGTGCCGTGGTTGAGCACGAGATAGAGGATCCCGGCCCCCGCGAACAGCGCCCCCAGGACCCACGCCGCCCGACCCGTGCGCAGGAGGGTAGCCAGGATGCCGCCGTCGTCCGACTCGTCGTGCACCGTCGCTTACCTCAGGAAGTAGAGCGTGAAGAAGAGGGCGATCCACACCACGTCGACGAAGTGCCAGTACCAGTGCACCGCCTCCACCGCCACGTGATGCTCCTTCGAGAACTGGCCCGAGACGCCACGCGAGAGGACCACGAAGATGCCGATGGCGCCGCCCAGGACGTGGGCGCCGTGGAAGCCGGTCATGGTGAAGAAGAGCGAGCCGTAGACGCCGCTGCGAATGCTGAACGGCAGATTGGAGTAGTCGTACAGCTGTCCGGCCAGGAAGATCAGGCCCAGCAGCAGGGTCACCGCGAGGGCTCGGTTCATGGCCGTGCGGTCGCCCCGCCGGATGGCGATCGTGGCGTACTGCATGGTGAACGAGCTGGTGACCAGGATCACGGTCAGGATCGCCGGCAGGGGGAACGGCTCGACCTCGAAGCCCTGCGGCGGCCACACCTGGGCCTGCCCGCGGAAGGTGAAGTAGGCGCCGAACAGGCCGGCGAAGAACATGATCTCGCTGGCGATGAACAGCATCATGCCCATCAGGGCGGTGTCCATGCCCTTCTGGGCGTGGCCGTGGGCCCCGGCCGTCACCTGGGGCGTCGTGGCGGCCATCAGTGTCCGCTCCCCGGGTTCACCACGACCGCGGCGGCCGTGGCCGGCTTGCGCAGCTCGGGGTGCTTGAGGTCGAAGAGCGGCCGCTCGCTGCGGACCTCGGGCAGTCGCTCGAAGTTGTAGGGCGGCGGCGGGCTCGACGTGGCCCACTCGAGCGTGTTGGCGTCCCACGGATCGTCGGGCGCGTCGGCCGGGCGGCGCAGGGCGGTGAACATGTTCCACAGGAACGGCAGCATGCTGGCGGCGATGGTGAACGCCCCGATCGTGGCCACCACGTTGAGCGGCTGCCACACGGTCGGCGCGTACTCGGCGATGCGTCGCGGCATGCCGGCCAGGCCGAGCAGGTGCATGGGGAAGAACGTCAGCTGGAGGCCCACGAACATGAGCGTGAAGTGGACCTTGCCGAGGCGCTCATCGAGCATCCGCCCGACCATCTTGGGGAACCAGTAGTAGGTCCCTGCCATGATCGCCATGGCCGAGCCGCCGAACAGCACGTAGTGCAGGTGCGACACGACCCAGTAGGTGTCGGTGATATCGAAGTCGACCGGCGTGGACGCGGCGAAGGCGCCGTCCAGGCCGCCGATGAGGAACGAGATGAGGAAGCCGACGGCGAACAGCATCGACGTCGTGAAGCGCAGCTTGCCGCGCCACATGGTGGCCACCCAGTTGAACATCTTGACCCCGGTGGGCACCGAGATGAGGAACGTCGCGGCGGAGAAGAAGGGCAGGTAGACCGCGCCGGTGGCGAACATGTGGTGGGCCCACACACCGAAGCCGAGGACGCCGATGGAGACCGTCGCCAGCACGAAGGCCTTGTAGCCGAAGAGCGGCTTGCGGCTGAAGACCGGCAGCACCTCGCTGATGATCCCGAAGGCCGGCAGGATCATGATGTAGACCTCGGGGTGGCCGAAGAACCAGAACACGTTCTGCCACAGGATCGCGTCGCCCCCGGCCGCCGGGTCGAAGAAGCTGCCGCCGTAGTTGCGGTCGATGAAGAGCATCACCAGGCCGCTGGCCAGGACCGGCACGGCGAAGACCAGCAGGACCGCCGTGACCAGGACGGTCCACACGAAGATGGGCAGGCGCAGCATCGTCATGCCGGGCGCGCGCAGCTTGAAGATCGTCACCAGCATGTTGATGGCACCCAGGATCGAGCTCATGCCGTTGAGGAGCAGGGCCAGGATCCACAGGTCCTGCCCGATACCCGAGTACTTGGCCTCGGCCAGCGGCGAATACGAGGTCCAGCCGGCCGACGCGGCGCCGCCGAAGGCGAAGCCGCTGAAGAGCAGCAGGCCGCTCACCGGGATGATCCAGAACGACAGGGCGTTGATGCGCGGGAAGGCCATGTCGGCCGCCCCGATCATGAGCGGCATGGCGTAGTTGGCGAAGCCCGCCAGCATGGGCATGACGAAGAAGAAGATCATCGTCGTGCCGTGCATCGTGAACAGCTGGTTGTACAGCGCGTTGGGGATCAGCGTGTCGTTGGGCACCGCCAGCTGGGTGCGGATGCCGAGGGCCAGGAGACCGCCCAGGCACATGAAGAGGTAGCTGCTCGCCACGTACATGATGCCGATCTTCTTGTGGTCGGTCGTGGTGAGCCACTCGTAGACCCGCGAACGGGAGTAGGTGGTGGCGCGCGGCAGCACGGTGGTGGCCATCGGTGCTCCTACTTGACCGTCAACGTGCCTGTCATGTTGGGATGGACGATACAGATGAAGGTGTACGTGCCGGCCGCCAACGCGGGCACGCTGTAGGTGACCGTCTGGCCCGCCTGGGCCAGCGGCTGGCCGGTGAACAGCAGGTTGCTCCTGCCGGCCGGGTCCTTGATGGCGAAGTCATGCGGCGGGCCGCCGGCGGCCTCCTTGTTGGTGAAGACCACGGCGAACGGCTGGCCGGCCGTGGCGGTCAGGGTGGACTCGTCGAAGGCGGTCGTGTTGGAGGCGCTCAGGGTCAGGCTCTGCGCGCCGCTCGGCAGCGGCGAGGGCGTGGCCTTGGCCGCCTCCTGCGCCTTGGCCACCCAGGCCGTGAAGTCGGCCGGCGAAACGGCCTGCACGGTGAAGCGCATGTCGGCGTGGCCCAGGCCGCAGAACTCGGCGCACTGGCCGGTGTAGGTGCCGGTCTGGTCCAGGGTCAGGTCGAACTCGTTGGTCCGACCCGGCACCACGTCACGCTTGAAGAAGAAGCCCGGCACGTAGAACGAGTGGATCACATCGTTGGAGTGGAGCCGGAAATGGACGTCCTCGCCGACCGGCAGGACCATCGTGGGGCCGTCCGTGCCCTGCCCGGTGAAGCTCAGGCCCTGGGCCGTGTAGTCGAACGTCCACTGCCACTGGAAGCCGGTCACGTCCACCGTCAGGGGCGGGTTCGGGGTGCTCGCGTCCACCTTCTGCTGGGTGTTCTCGGAGAGGACGAAGAGCGCCACCACGATGATGAACGGCACGATCGTCCAGGCCAGTTCGAAGGGCATCGAACCGTGCGTCTGGGCCGGCAGCTCGTCGTCGCCCTTGTGCCGCCGGTAGCGGAACACGGCGAAGATGATGAGGCCCTCCACCAGGATGAAGATCGCCGTGGCGATCCAGAAGACGATGGCGTAGAGGCTCTCGCTTGCCTGGCCCTGGTCGGTGATGGCCGGGGCAGGGAAGAAGTTGGGCACCTGGTTGCCGGGGGTGGCTTCCGCGCAGGCGCCGACGACGAGCGCGAGGACGGCGAGGGCCAGCAGCGATCGGGTCCAGGCGATCGTGGCGCGTCGCACGCGGCGGGGCTCTCCCTGAAGGCGGTCCTGGGTCGAGCGCCTATGATACGGCCCGATGCGCCCGCTCGTCCGCAGCCTCGTGCTCACGGGTGGCACGGCCGGAGTGGCGGCGATCGGCCTGGGTGCGGCGCCGGCGGCGCTGGCCCACGCCAGCGGCGACCTCGCCGGCCTGGCGCCGCTCAGCCCGCTGACGGCGCTTACGACGTGGTCGTTCGACCCGCTGGTGACGATCGCCATCCTCGTGCCGCTGGTGGCCTACCTGGCGGCCGTCCGCCTGGTGGATGCGTCGCACCCCGCCAACCCCGTGCCGCGACGCCGCGTGGCCGCCTGGGTCGGTGGCCTGGCCGTCCTGGCCATCGCCCTGTGCTCGTCCGTGGACGTGTACTCAGAGGTGCTCTTCAGCGTCCACATGGTGCAGCACATGCTGCTCGTCTTCGTCGTCGCGCCGCTGCTCTGCCTGGGCGCGCCGATGACGCTGCTGCTGCGGGTGGCGTCCCACGAGCAGCGCACGCGCCTGATCCTGCCCGTGCTGCGCTCCCGCCCCCTGCGGGCGCTGACCCACCCGGTGGTCGACTGGATCCTGTTCACGACCGTCATGTGGGTGACCCACTTCAGCCCGCTGTTCGAGCTGGCCCTGGAGAACGGCTGGGTCCACATCCTGGAGCACGCCCTCTTCCTGGGGGCGGGCTTCCTCTTCTGGTGGCCGGTCGTGGGGGCCGATCCCGGCCCGCGCCCGCTGAGCTACCCCGTGCGGCTCGGCTACGTGATGCTCCAGATGCCGCAGAACGCCTTCCTTGGCCTGACCCTCTTCACGGCCAGCCAGGCGCTCTACCCGTTCTACGCCACGCTGACCCTGCCCTGGCTGCCCGACGCGCTGAGCGACCAGCACCTCGGCGGCGGCCTGATGTGGGTGGCCGGCGACCTGCTGTTCCTGGTGCCGGTCCTGCTCGTGGTGGTCGGCTGGCTGCGCGACGAGGAACGGCGCGGACGCCTCTACGACGAGCAGCTGGACCGCCAGCAGGCCGCCACGGTGGGCCCGGTCAGCCGATCGGGATCCGGATGACGACCAGCGTATCGACCGCGACGGCGACGAACAGCAGGCTCAGGTAGGCGATCGAGTAGCGATACAGGCGGATGGCCTGGGCCAGCGACGCCTCCGGCGAGAGGGCCTGGCGCCGCAGACGGACGGCCCGCCAGATGAAGATGCCGCCCAGGCCGACCGCCGACACGAGATAGATGGCGCCCATGTGGCCGACCACGAAGAAGACCAGGGTCAGGGCCACCAGCACCAGGGTGTAGCGCAGGATCTGGCGCGTCGTCTCGGGCACGCCGCGCACCACCGGCAGCATCGGCACGCCGGCCGCCCGGTAGTCCTTGGCGAGGCGCAGGGCGAGGGCCCAGAAGTGCGGCGGCGTCCAGTAGAAGACGATGGCGAACAGGACCAGCGCCGGCAGCGTGATGTCGCCCGTCACGGCCGCCACGCCGATGACCGGCGGCAGGGCGCCGGCCGCCCCGCCGATGACGATGTTCTGGGGCGTGGTCCGCTTGAGCAGCATGGTGTAGACGACGACGTAGAAGCCGATCGCCAGCAGGGCCAGGAAGGCCGCCAGCAGGTTGACCAGCAGCGTCAGCTCGGCAAACGCGACGACCCCCAGGGCGAAGCCGAAGACGAGCGCGTTCTCCGGCGTGACGGCGTGCGCCGGGAGGGGCCGTCGTCGGGTGCGGGTCATCAGCGCGTCGATGTCGCGGTCCAGGTACTGGTTGATGGCGTTGGCCGATCCCGCGGCCAGCGAGCCGCCCACCAGTGTCGCCACGATGAGGGCCAGGGGCGGCATGCCATGCGCGGCCAGGATCATGGCCGGCACGGTCGTGACCAGGAGCAGCTCGATGATGCGGGGCTTGGTGAGGGCGATGTAGGCGCGCACGATCTCGCCCCGGACCGGCGGGTGTTGGTCGGCGACGGCCATGGCCAGGCCGCCCGGCTGGGCCAGGCGGGCGGTGGCCTCGTCACGCCGGTCGTCGGGCAGGCCGCGGGGCGTGCCGTCGGCGGGGGCCCCGGCCGGCCGCCGCGCCTCGCACCAGGCGTAGACCGTGGCCGCCACGAGCAGGCCCCAGATGGCCGCGCCCAGGCCGACATGGAGGGCCTCCGCCCAGGCCGCCAGGTCGGTGAAGATCTGGGCCGCGCCGACGATGCTCTGGATGAGGAAGAGGGCCGCGGCCGACCCGACGAGCAGGAGCAGCGTCGGCCGGGCGGCTGCCGGGCCCCACGCGTGGCGGTCGTAGCGGCGCCAGGCGACCCAGGCCGTCGACAGCACCACGAGGCCGGCCACCAGGGCCACCAGGCGGTGGAGGAACTGCAGGACCTGCATCTGGGCGATGGTCGCGTCGGGCGAGAGCGTCGGCACGAGCTGGCCGTTGAAGAGCGGCCAGTCAGAGAAGACCAGGGCGGCGCCGTTGCCGCGGACCTCGGCCCCGAACAGGAGCAGGGCGTAGACGCAGGCGGCGGTGAACGCGGCCAGCACCGTGAAGCGCTGGCTCGCCAGGCCGGACCCGAGGCCGGCCGGGTACTGGACCCGGATGGCGATCGTGATCAGGACGCCGAAGAGGAGCATCGCCGTGGCCAGGTGCGCTGTCACGGAGGACGAGCTGTTGCCCGACGCGACGGTGATCTGCCCCAGCCACGCCTGGATGAGCGCGATGACGAAGGCCGCCGCGGCCAGCACCACAACCGAGCGGTACGCCCGGTAGCGCAGCACGGCGACGATCAGCAGCGCCACCACCAGCACGCCCAGGGCCAGGGCGAAGGCGCGATGCCACCACTCGATCCAGGCCTGCGTGTCGCTGAGCGCCGGCAGCAGCCCGTGGCAGAGCGGCCAATCGGTGCCGCAGCCCATGCCCGAGTCGGTGCTGCGCGTGACCGCGCCCATGACGACGACGGCGAACGTCACGAGGGCGGTGATGAGGGTGAGTCGCTGGAAGCGCGTCATGCGGAGCCGCGATTGTAGCGCCGCGGACGGCGCGTTCCCCGGGGCCCGCGTACAGTGGGCGGCCATGCGTCCGCCGGTCGCCCCGCGCGCCACCACCGTGCTCCTCCTGTTCGCCTTGGCGGCCGGGCTGGGCGCCTGCGGCGGGTCGGGCGGCGGGGCGCCCACACCGGGCACCCCGGGCCCCACGGGGTCGGGCGCGTACCCGGGTTGGCCAGTCGGCCCGGTCAGTGGCGCCACGGTCGTGCCCCTGCTCATCAACCAGCAGCTGGCGGTCGGCCCCAACCGCTTCCTGTTCACCCTGTACGACGCGGTCGAGCAGACGAAGATCGTGGCCTCGGCAGACGTCACCACCAGCCTCGCCTTCTACGATCTCGCCAGGGACCCCGCGGCGGTCGCCGCTACGGCCTCGGGCACGTTCATCAAGGTCGCCCCGCCGCCCGATCCACGCGGCCTCTACCACGCCTCGGTGACGTTCGCGGAGGCAGGCGACTGGGGCGTCCAGATCACCGTCCAGCAGCCGGCCAAGCCGCCCACGACCTCGCGAGTGCAGTTCAGCGTCATGCCGGCCACCACGACGCCGGCCATCGGGGCGGCTGCGCCTGCCTCACAAACGCCGACGGCCATCACGGCCGCCGCCATCGCCGCCATCTCCACCGACACGTCGCCCGACCCGGCCTTCTACCGCACCTCCGTGGCCGAGGCGCTGGCCGCCCACAAGCCGTTCGTGGTGGTGTTCGCCACGCCGCAGTTCTGCCAGAGCCAGATCTGCGGTCCGACCCTCGACACCGTCAAGGCCGCGGCAGGGCCGTTCGAGGCCAAGGTCGATTTCATCCACGTCGAGCCGTACCTCCTGCAGCCGGCGACCGGCAGCGGCCTGCAGCCGGTCCTCAGCGCGGCCGGGCAGCTGCAGCTCGTGCCCGCCGCGGTGCAGTGGGGCCTGCCCGACGAGCCGTGGATCTTCGTGGTCGACGCGAGCGGCAAGGTCACCGCCAAGTTCGAGGGCGCGGTCGGGTCAGATGAGCTGACCCAGGCCATCCAGGCGGTCGCGGGCGGGTGATCGGCGCGGAACGCTGCCGGCTCCACGGCCGATGCCGGCGAGGGCGAGCAGCGGTCCCGCCTGCTCGGCCGGCCGTCGATATGGTCAGTCGTGACTCCGGGGCACCCTAGAGCAAGTCACGACG
>DATBOX010000067.1:0-7809 GCA_036561685.1 Candidatus Limnocylindrales bacterium
AGGGGAGCGAGGCGGGCCCGCAGGTTGGTCGCGGCGCGGCGGTTGAACGTCACGGCACAGGTCCGATCCGGCGCGCTGCCGTGGGCGAGGCGCCACGCCAGGCGGGCCACCAGCGTGGTCGTCTTGCCGCTCCCGGCCGGCGCGACGCACAGGATGGGTCCGGGCGGCGCGATCACGGCGGCCCGCTGGTCCGGGGCCAATGACCCGAGCAGCTCCAACAGTCGGCCGTAGGTCGCCATGGGGTCGCGATGGTGGCCGTCGGCACTTCGCGGCCGGTTGCGGCCCGAGCGCGGGTCGGCGGCTATCATCGGCTCGATGAGCGGCATCACGGCGGCCCGGGCAGTGCGGCGGGCCGCGGGGGCCGTCCTCCTGGTCGGGCTGGCCCTCGCGGCGCCGGTGGCCGCCGCCAGCACCAGCGCCACGGTCACCCTGAGCGCCTCGACCGCCGAACCGGGTGACACCATCACGGTCACCGCGGCCGGCCTCGGCGGACCGGGCCAGGTGCCCATCCTGCTGGCCGGTACGGCCACGAGCGTGCAGCTGGGCACCGCCCAGGCCAACAGCGCGGGCGGCTTCCACACGACGGTCACCATCCCTGCGGACACGCCCGACGGCGATTACGACGTGAGCGTCTACGACACCGCGGAGAACATCATCGAGGCGCCACTGCACGTCGGACCGCCGGCGACCGCCACCGACACGTCCGACGTCGGTCAGGACACGGCGACCCCGCCGGACGATTCCGGCGCCGGCGTGACCCCGACCGCCGCGCCGGCCGATCCATATCCCGTCCCGGAGGGGATCCGCGACATCGCGTTCGTCCTCCTTGTCGGCGGCAGCCTCGCCCTCGCCGCGTGGGGGGCCGGACCGGGCCGTCGGCCGTGACCGCCCCTGCCGGAGCGCTCGCCGCCACGCTGGCCAAGCTGCCCGATCACCCCGGCGTCTACCTCATGCGCGACGCCCGGGGCACGGTGCTGTACGTGGGCAAGGCCCAGAGCCTGCGCCACCGCGTGCGCAGCTACTGGCAGCGGCGCGGGGCCGCCGAGCCGCCGCTGCGCATCGAGTCCTCGCTCGATCGGGTGACCGACGTCGAGTACACCCTGACCGACACGGTCAGCGAGGCGCTGCTGCTGGAAGCCAACCTCATCAAGCGCTACCAGCCGCGCTTCAACGTCCGCCTCAAGGACGACAAGAGCTACCCCTTCATCAAGGTCACCCTGGCCGACGACTTCCCGCGCATCGAGCGGACCCGCAAGCTGCCTGCCGACGGGAGCCGCTACTTCGGGCCCTACGCGTCGGCCACCAGCGTCGACGAGGCGATGAACCTCATCCGGCGCCTCTTCCCGTTCCGCACCTGCACGATCGACATCCACGAGGGCCAGCGAGCCCTGGCGCGGCCCTGCCTGCTGTACCACATCAAGCGCTGCCAGGGCCCGTGCATCGAAGCCATCTCGCGTGAGGCGTACGCCAGCGACATCGAGCAGGTGATGCTCTTCCTGGACGGGCGTCAGGAGCTGCTGGCACGGGCGCTGCGGCATGAGATGGCCGCCGCCAGCGCTGCCATGGCCTACGAGCGGGCGGCCGCGCTGCGCGACAAGCTGCGCTCCATCGAGCGCACGATGGAGAGCCAGAAGATGGCCGCCCGGAGCGACGCGGAGGCCGACCTGGTAGGCCTCGCCCGTGAAGCCAACGACGCCGCGGTACAGCTCTTCGTGGTGCGCGAGGGCAAGCTCGTGGGCCGCGACGTCTTCCTGCTCACGGATGTCTCCGGCGAGACCGACGCGACCGTCATCGGCGCGTTCATCAAGCAGTACTACGCGACCGCCGGTTCCGTGCCTCGGCGCGTCCTGACGCCGGTCGCGCCGGTCGAGGCGGAAGAGCTGGCGACGATGCTCGGCGAGCGCCGCGGCGGGCGCGTCGAGCTGGCCGTGCCGCGGCGGGGCCGCAACCGCCAGCTGCTGGAGCTGGCCGCCCGCAACGCAGCCGAGACCCTGGCGCGCGAGCAGGCTCGCTGGCTGGCCGACGCGGGCAAGACACTGGCCGCCCTGGAGGAGCTCGCCGACGCCCTCGGCCTGGCCGCCCCGCCGGCCCGCATCGAGTGCTACGACATCAGCACCATCCAGGGCAGCAACACGGTCGGGAGCATGGTCGTCTTCGAGGACGGCCGGCCGCGGACCGGCGAGTACCGGCGCTTCCGGGTCCGAAGCGTCCAGGGCCCGAATGACTTCGCCAGCCACCAGGAGGTCCTGCGGCGGCGCTTCGGCCACGCCCTGCGCCTGGAGGAGGGGGCGGTCGAGGAGGCGCGCTGGCGGCTGCCGGATCTCGTCATCATCGACGGCGGCAAGGGCCAGGTGAGCGCCGCCCGGGAGGTCCTTGACGCGCTCGGCCTGCACGACCTGCCGCTGGCCGGCCTGGCCAAGGAGCGCGAGGAGCTGTTCCTGCCCGACCGCTCCGACCCGGTCCTGCTGTCGCCCAGCTCGCCGGCCCTCTACCTCGTGCAGCGCCTGCGCGACGAGGCCCACCGCTTCGCCATCACCTACCACCGCCAGCTGCGGGCCAAGGCCCAGGTCCGCTCGGTGCTCGATGACCTGCCCGGCATCGGCCCGGCGCGCAAGCGGGCCCTGCTGCGGGTCTTCGGCTCGGCGCGCGGCATCCGCGAGGCGACCGAATCCCAGGTGGCGGCCGTGCCCGGCATCGGCCCGCGCCTGGCGGCGACCATCAAGGCGACCCTGGAGGCCTGAGCCCCCCGCCCCTGATATAGTCCCGGCCGATGCGCCGTCTCTTCCCCTTCCTCATCGTGGCCGTCGGCCTGGCCGCGCTCGCCATCGATTTCGTGCCCAACCTGTCACGCCCGGGCACCACTGGCGACGTGAAGATCGAGACCCGGCTCGGGCTCGACCTGCAGGGCGGCATCTCGGTCGAGTACCAGGCCGTGACCACCAACGGCGCAGCGCCCGGTCCCGGCGACATGAGCACGATCCAGACGATCATCGAGAACCGCGTCAACTCGACCGGTGTCTCCGAGCCGCTGGTGCAGATCCTGGGTGCCGACAAGGTCATCGTCGAGGTTCCCGGGGCGGCCGATCCGGACGAGATCCGCAAGCTCGTGGGAACGACCGGTCGGTTGGACTTCGTGAACCTCCCGCCGGATGTCTACGGGACCGGTGGCGCGACCCCCACGACCGGGACGAAACCGGTACCGCAGCAGGGCGAGGCGATCGATCCGACCCTGCCGGTCCTGTTCAGTGGCGATCAGATCGACCCCAGCGGGGTGGCCCCGGGCATCGATCCCACGACGAACGAGCGGGTCGTGCAGTTCAAGCTCAAGGGCCAGGCGGCGTCGCTCTTCGCCACCTACACCGCCAACAACGTGGGCCACTTCTTTGCCATCGTCCTGGACGGCACCGTCGTGTCCGCCCCGGTGATCCAGAGTCCCATCCCCAACGGTTCCGGCCAGATCACCGGCAACTTCACCGTGGCCGACATGAACAACCTCGTGACGGTCCTCAAGTACGGCGCCCTGCCGGTCCAGCTGCGCGAGATCAGCGAGTCCCAGGTGAGCGCCACGCTGGGCGCCGACTTCCTGCGCCAGACGCTTCTCGCCGGGGCGATCGGCATCCTGCTCGTCTTCTTCTTCATGCTCGTCTACTACCGCCTGCCGGGCGCCGTGGCCTGCTTCGCCCTGATCTACTACGCGGCCGTCGTGTACGCCCTGTTCCGCCTCGTCCCGGTGACGCTCACGTTGGCCGGCATCGCCGGCTTCGTCCTCTCGGTGGGCATGGCGGTCGACGCCAACATCCTCATCTTCGAGCGTACGAAGGAGGAGCTGCGGTCGGGCAAGCCGGTGACGCAGGCCATCGAGGCGGGCTTCAACCGGGCCTGGAACTCGATCCTGGACTCGAACGTCTCGAGCCTCATCACGGCCACGATCCTGTACCTGGTCGGGTCATCGACGATCCGCGGCTTCGCCCTGGTCCTCATCATCGGCGTGCTCGTCTCGATGTTCACCGCCATCTCCCTCAGCCGCACCGTCCTGCGCTGGGTGGTGCGCCAGCCGTGGGCGCGCCAGGCGCGGCTCTTCGGCGTGCACGAGGACGAGTTCGTGACGACGGCCCCGGCGCGTCGGGCCCGCCCGGCTGGTGCGCGTGTTTGACCTGATCGGCCGCCGTCGCTGGTTCTTCCTCTTCAGCGGACTCATCACCATCCCGGGGCTGATCTTCATCCTCCTCACGCCCATCACGGCGGGCAAGGTCGGCATCCAGTTCTCCATCGACTACACCGGCGGCACGGTGTGGGAGATCCACTTCAAGAACGGCACCCCGAGCACCGACCAGGTGAAGCAGGTCCTGGACACCCAGGGCCTCAGCGACTCGTCGGTCACGACGAGCACGCAGAACGGCCTGCAGTACATCCTCATGCGGCTGCCCGTCGTCGCCCTGCAGACCCCCGAGCCGACCCCGACGCCGCCGCCGTCACCCTCGCCCAGCCCGTCGACCTCCGCGTCGGCCTCAACCACCGCCAGCCCCACCGCCTCGCCCAGCCCGACCCCCACGCCGGGCGCCAGCGGGTCGGCCGGCGCCTCGGGCTCCCCGTCACCCTCGCCGAGCCCCAGCCCGACGCCGAGTCCCACCCCCAGCCCCAGCCCGAGTCCGTCCCCGTCGCCGTCGCCGAGTCCGAGCCCCTCGCCGAGCCCGTCGACCGGCATCTCCGGCTCCTACCAGCCGCCCACCGGCGGCCAGCTGGGAGCCCTCGCCACGGCCCTCGAGGCGCGCTTCGGGCCGATCGACGGGGAGATCAGCCGCAGCTCGATCAGCGGCATCGTCAGCAGCGACCTGATCCAGCAGGCCTTCCTCCTGATCATCCTGGGGTCGATCGGCATCCTCGCTTGGATCACCCTCCGCTTCCATGACTTCCGCATGGGCGCGACGGCGCTCATCGCCCTGCTGCACGACGTCATCGTCGTGGTCGGCACGTTCGCCATCCTGGGCACGCTCCTCGGCCTGCAGGTCGACGCCCTGTTCGTGACGGCGGTGCTGACCGTCATCGGCTTCAGCGTGCACGACACGATCGTGGTCTTCGACCGCATCCGCGAGAACCGGGCGCGGCACGCCGGCGAGCCGTTCGACGCGATCGTCAACCACAGCCTGCTGCAGACGATGGGCCGCTCCATCAACACCTCCCTGACGGTCATCATCACGCTCACCGCGCTGCTCCTCTTCGGGGGCGAATCGATCCGCGTCTTCGTCCTGGCGCTGCTCATCGGGATCGTCTCGGGGACCTACTCCTCGATCTTCAACGCCAGCCCGTTGCTCGTCGTATGGCACGCCTGGGACGATCGGCGGCGGGCCCGCGCGGCGGCCCTCGTGCGCGCCGGCCGCTGACCGGTAAGGCGCCGCCAACCGCCATGGAGCAGGCTGGCGCCATGCAAGGACCCCGGCCGGCCTTCGAGTGGATCGTCCGTCCGGCCGCGCCGGTGTCGCCGGCGCTGGCCGAAGCCGCCCGGATCGTCGGCCTCTCCGAACGCGCCACCCGGTTGCTCGCTGGCCGTGGCGTACGTGAGCCCGTCGACCTGGCCGCGCACCTGGGCGACCCCCGGGCCGCCCTGCACGATCCCCGCCAGCTGCCGGATGCCGCCGCGCTCCAGGCCCGCATCGCCCGGGCCCGGGCCACGCACGAGCGGGTGCTCGTGCTGGGTGACTTCGATGCGGACGGCCTGACCGGCCTGGCCATCCTCGTCACGGCGCTGCGCCGGCTGGGCCTGGACGTGGGCTGGCACGTGCCGGCGCGTGAGGCGGAGGGGCACGGCCTCTCAGTGGCGGCCATCGACCGTGCCACCGCCGAAAGCAGGGCCCTGATCATCACCGTCGACACCGGCTCGAGCAGCGTTGCCGAGGTCGCCCTCGCGGCGTCGCGCGGCATCGACGTCATCGTCACCGATCACCATCACGTGCCGCCCGTCCCGCCCGCCGCGGTGGCGCTGGTCAACCCGCATCGCCGCGACAGCGTCTACCCGGACGCCCGCCTCGCCGGCAGTGGCGTCGCCCTCAAGGTCGCACAGCTCCTCCTGGCCGGCGAGCCCGGTGGCCCGGCCGCCGCCCTCGACCTGGCCGACCTGGCCATCATCGGCACGATCGCCGACGTGGCGCCCATCGTCGGCGAGAACCTCGCCATCGCCCGTCTGGGGCTGGCCCGGCTGCGCGCGGCGCCCCGTCCCGGCATCGCGGCCCTGCTGGCTGCGGCCGGCGTGGCGCCGCAGCGCGTGGACCTGGCGCGCATCGGCTTCGCGTTGGCGCCGCGCCTGAACGCCGGCGGCCGGATGGGCGACGTGGCCACGGCGGCGAACCTCCTGCTGGCGACCGACGCCACGTCCGCGAACGAGCTCGCCGGGCGGCTGGAGGCGTCCAATCGCGAGCGGCGCGACCTCACTGCGACGGTCCTCGACGAGGCGCACGCGGCGGTCGCGGACCTGCCGCCCGGGCCCGTCGTCATCACCGGGGCATGGCCGGTCGGCATCATCGGCCTGGTCGCCGGCCGCCTCGCGGAGGACCGCGGCGCCCCGGCCATCGTCGTCGCCACCGGCGCCGAGCCGTGGCGCGCCTCCGGCCGCGGGCCGGCCGGCAGCCAGCTGGCGGCGGCCTTCGAGGCGTGCGCCGACCTCCTCGAGCGTCACGGCGGCCACCCGCAAGCCGCCGGGTGCCAGTTCACGCCGGATGTCTACCCGGCCCTGCGGGAGCGCCTCCTGCCGCTCCTCGCCGTCGCGGCCGGGGAGGATCCGCCGGCGGCCACGGGCCCCAAGACGCTGCTCCTTGACCTGGCCGTCGATGCCGCCGAGGTCGACTACCGGCTCCTGCGCGACTTCGATCCCCTCGGGCCCATCGCGCCGGGCGACCCGGATGCGCTGGTGGGGATCCGCGGGCTCACCGTCGGCCGGGTCCGGGCGGCCGCCGGCGGCCACACCTCACTCGTGCTGCGCCGGGGCCGCGAGGTGCTTGATGGCATCGCCTTCGGGCGCGACGACCTTGCCGTCAGCCTGGCCCAGGGCGACGTCATCGACGTTGTGGCGCGTCTGGACAGCCGGCAGTTCGGCGGTTTCGAGACCCTCCAGCTCGAGGTCCGCGACGTGGCGTCCGCCGGGCACCTCGCGCGTCTCGCCGCTGCGACCGCCTCGCTCGAGCCCGTCCTGGCCGCGGGAGCGCCCGCCGGATGAGCCCGCCCGCCTCCCGGCCCCCCAGCCGCGGCTACGGCCGGCCTCCGGTTCCCCTCGGGCCGGTCATCGCCAGCGTCGGCCTCATCCTGGCGTTCGGGCTCAGCCTGGTCCTCGTGCTGGGCCGCCTTGACCTCGTGACGACCGTCGGGCCGGGGCGGGCGACACCGGCGCCCACGGTCAACCCGTCGGTCGTCTTCACGCCGCCGCCGTCGGCCGCCCTGGGCTACCAGCTGAAGGGCACCATCCTGTTCGCCAAGAACGGCGACATCTGGTCGCTCACGAGCCAGAGCGTCCAGCGCCTGACATCCGCGGGGACGGAATCGCAGCCGACCTGGGGGCCCGGAGGGTCGACCATCTACTACATCGAGACCCGCGTGCTGGATTCGCTGACCCCACCGCAGGAGGGGGGCGGCCGGTACGACCTGTACTACCCGGTGGTCACGCGGATGGCGGCCGACGGCAGTGGCGCCAAGGTCATCAAGAGCGGCCTCCTCACGTTCTCCGGCGGGACCCATTTCTTCGACTGGTACGTCCAGCCGGACGTCAGCCCCGACGGCAAGACGATCGCCCTGATCACCAACTACCCCAGCCCCTTCAACCTG
>DATBOX010000068.1:0-3316 GCA_036561685.1 Candidatus Limnocylindrales bacterium
TCGACCAGGTCCAACGCCGCGCGGACCGACCGCTCGGCGTCGTCCTCGTGGGCGGTGGGGGTGCCCCAGACGGCCATCACGGCATCGCCGATGAACTTCTCCACGGTCCCGCCGTAGCGGCCGATGACGTCCGTCGCCAGCGCGAAGTAGCGGTCCAGGGTGGCGCGCACCTCCTCCGCGTCGCGCTTCTCCGCGAATGGCGTGAAGCCGACGAGGTCGGCGAAGAGGACAGAGACGAGGCGCCGTTCAGTCGCCGGAGGTGTCGCGGCAGGTTCGGCCGGAGCACTCGCTGCGGTGCCAGCCGCACCAGCCTCGGGTGTCAGGGCGGTACCGCAGGTGCCGCAGAACTTCTCGCCTGGCCCGAAAGGGGTGCCGCACGAGGGACAGCCAACGGCCAGGCTCGCGCCACACTCGACGCAGAACCGTCGCCCGGGCTTGTTCTCCGTGGCGCAGTTCGAGCAGATCACGGTTCGTGGAGGGTAGCGGAACCGCCCGGCCGGGGGAACTGGAAAGACTGGCCGTACTCGACCGGTTAGATTGGTCGCGCACCCTCGGACGCAGGCACATGGAGCGCACCCTGTCCCCCAAGCGCGCCGCACTCCCGACCGGCATCGTCACCTTCCTGTTCGCCGACATCGAGGGCTCGACCAAACTCGCCCACGGCTTGTCGCAGGCTGACTGGGCCGCGCTCCTGGCCCAGCATGATGCGCTGGTCGATGCGACCGTCACCGATCATCGCGGCGTCGTCGTCAAGCACGAGGGCGACGGCACGTTCGCGGCCTTCTCCGACGCCCTGGCCGGAGCGGCAGCCGCGGTCGCTATCAGCCGCGGCATGGCCGACCGAGCGTGGCCTGGTGAGGCGCGACCTCGCCTGCGCATGGGCCTCCATGCCGCCACGGCCCAGCTCACGGCCGACAAGGCCGACTACCTGGGCCTGGACGTCCACTACGCGGCCCGCCTGACGGGGGCCGCCAACGGGGGCCAGATCCTGCTGTCGGAATCGGCCTTCGAGGGCCTTGGCGGGTCCGTGCCGGAGGGGGCGACGATCCAGTCGGTCGGCCGGCGTCGGGTGCGCGACTTCGATCAACCACTGCCGATGCACCGCCTGATCGTGGCGGGCGCGGCCGATGACGACCGCTCTCTGCGGACGATCGCCGAGTCAGACCTGCCGGAGGCCCTGACCACGTTCGTGGGTCGCGAGCGCGAAGTGGCCGCCGTGTCCGACCTCCTCCAGCGCTCCCGCATGGTCACCCTGACGGGGCCCGGAGGGGCCGGCAAGACGCGCCTCGCCGTGTCCGTGGCGGCGCACGTGCGGGACCGGTTCCGCGACGGGGTGACGTTCGTGGAGCTGGCCCCCATCCGTGACGTGGCCCTCGTGCGTGGCGTGATCGCCACCGCGGTCGGTGTGGCGGAGGTGCCGGGTCGCTCCATCACGGACGTCCTGCGCGACCACCTCGCCGACCACCAGCAGCTCCTGGTGCTGGACAACCTGGAGCAGCTCCTGCCCGATGGCGCGGGGATCGCCGGCGAGCTCGTGCGTGGCGCCCCGCAGCTGGCCGTCCTGGCCTCCTCGCGCGAGCCGCTGCGCGTGGCGGGGGAGCAGGAGTACCCCGTCCCGCCGCTGGCGGAGTCGGACGCGCGGGCGCTGTTCATGGAGCGGGCGCGGCTGGTGCGACCCAACCTGGAGCTGTCGGCGGCCGACGCGGCGGCCGTGGAGCAGATCGTCGACCAGCTGGCCGGCCTGCCGCTGGCCATCGAGCTGGCGGCGGCGCGCATCCGCCTCTTCGCCCCGAGCGCGATCCTGGAGCGGCTGGGCCGCTCCTTGGACCTGCTGTCCGGCGGTGGAGCACGCGATCTGCCGGCTCGCCAGCAGACCCTGCGGGCCACGCTCGCCTGGAGCCACGATCTCCTGACGCCCGCCGAGCAGGTCATCTTCCGCCGCCTGGCCGTGCTGGCCGACGAATGGTCGCCTGAGGTGGCGCAGGCCATCGCGGACCCGGAGCGGGCGCTGGAGATCGACGTACTCGATGGCCTGGCATCACTCGTGGACAAGAGCCTCCTGCGGGTCATCGATGCGCCCGGTGGCGAGGTCCGATTCGCGCGCCATGCCTTCGTCCGAGAGTTCGCCCAGGAGCGGCTTGAGGCTTCCGGTGAGCGGGCTGAACTGGAGCGGCGGCACGCCGAGTATTTCGGCGAACAGGTGCGGCAGTGGGGCCCGCACCTCGCCGACGCGGGCGCCGAACGCTACATGCGGCGGATGGATGGAGCGATCCACGACCTGCGGCAGGCCATGACGTGGTCGCTCGGCCCGGGCGACCCCGATGTCGGGATGCGCATCATCGGCGCCGGGTGGCGCTGGTTCCAGATCCGCATGCAGCTGCGCGAGGGCCTGGATTGGGCTGCGCGTCTGCTGGCCACGGACCGCCGCACCGACCCGTCTGCGCGGCTGGCGGCACTGGCGGGACAGGGGAGCCTGGGCTACTGGTCCATGGACTACCTCCTGACCCGCCGTGCCTACGAGGAGCGTCTGGCCATCGCCGAGACGCTGGGCGAGCCGCGTGCGCTGGCGGAGGCCCACTACGACATGGCCTTCGTGGGGATGGTGGAGAAGGACCTGGACCTGCTCCGGCGGGAGAGCGAGTTGGCCCTCGCCATGTTCGAGGCGTTAGGTGACCGGACGTCTACGATCCGGGTGCGCCAAGCGGCGGTGCTGGCTCACGTCCTGTCCGGCGACTACGCGACGGCGCGTGTCATGGAGGAGCAGAACCTGGCCGACTTCCGGGCCACGCAGGCCTGGTTCCGGGCCGCCGACAGCATGCTGCTGCTGGGGGCCATCCATCGCGGGGCCGGCGATCCTGCAGCAGGGCTGGCCAGCGTCCGCGAGGGCCTCCGCCAGCTCAACGGGCGCGTCGGGGGCACCACGCTCGGCGCGCTCGGCACGGTCGCTGTCCTGCTTGCCGAGTCCGGCGGCGAGGCCGAGGCCGACCGAGCCGCCCGCCTGGCGGGGGCCATCGGGGCTGCCCAGGCCGAGACCGGAGAGGCGATCCCCTCCGTGTCGGTGCTGCACCTTCCCGAGCCCGGTGACGCGGCGCGCAAACGACTGGGCTCGGAGCGGGCGGAGGCGCTGATGGCGGAAGGGGCCAAGCTGTCGATCGAGCAGGCGATGGAGCTGGCCCTGGTGGAGTAGGACAGTCCGGCCGCCGGGGCGGTCGTAGAGTGGGTGCCCTGCTAGCAGAGGTGCCTGGATGTCCGACTTCCCCGACGTCTACGCGGACGGCTACGCGATCAGTGCCGGCCCGTACGGCGTGACGCTCAC
>DATBOX010000069.1:0-2823 GCA_036561685.1 Candidatus Limnocylindrales bacterium
ACCCTGGCGACCGCCGAGTCGTGCACCGGCGGCCTCATCAGCCACGTCCTGACCGAGGTCCCCGGGTCCAGTGCCTACTTCCTCGGCGGCGTCGTGAGCTACAGCGACAAAGCCAAGGCCGCCCTGCTCGGCGTGCCGGAACCGACCCTTGTCCGGTACGGGGCCGTCTCGGCGCAGGCCGCCCGGGCCATGGCGATGGGCGCCCGGGCGCGGGTCGGGGCCGACCTTGCCGTCGCCGTGACCGGCATCGCCGGGCCGGCCGGCGGGACGCCCGACAAGCCCGTCGGCCTGACCTTCATCGCCCTCGCCACGCCGCACGGTACACGGCTGGAGCGGGACGTCTGGTCAGGCGGCCGTGGGGCCAACAAGCGCTCGAGCGCTCAGGCGGCCCTGCGCCTCGTCCTGGCGTGGCTGGCCACGGGGCCCGGGGCCGCGCCGTGATCCGCAGCATGGAGGAGGTAGGCCGCGGCCTGGCGCCCGACCGCACCGCGCGCCTGGTCGCCACCGGCGAGCGCATCCACATCCTGGGCGGGGGAGGGGCCGGGGCGTCCGAAGCGGCCCTGCTGGCGGCGCACGCCGGCGCGGCCGTGACCGCCTGCGACGCCGGCGGGCCGTCGCCCTACACCGCGGCCGCCGAGGCGCTGGGCATCCCCTTCGCCTGGGCCCACAGTCCGTCGCACGTCGTGGACGCGGCCGGGCGGCCGCTGGTGGACCGGCTCTCGGTCACCAAGTCGCTCACCTCTGTCGATCCGGATCATCCCGAGCTGCACGCCGCGGTCGCCGCCGGGATCCCCGTCGAGGCGTGGCAGCAGGTCGTCGCCGATGTCGCCCTGACCGCCGGCCAGCGCCTGCTGGCGATCACCGGGACGCACGGCAAGTCCACCACGAGCGGCTGGGTGACCCACCTGTTGGTCAGTGCGGGGCGCGACCCGTCCGCGGCGATCGGGGCGCTGCTGCCGGTCGACCTGTCGGGCAGCCAGCCCGCCACGGCCCGTTGGGGGAGGGGCCCGTGGATGGTCGTCGAGGCCGACGAGTACGCCGACAACTTCGCCCCGTACCACCCGGCCGTGGCGGTGATCCTCAATGCCGAGTGGGACCACCCGGACGTCTTCGCCGACCGCACGGCGGTGGTCGACATGCTCATCTCGTGGGTCCGCTCGGCGCCCACCACGCCGCTCGTCGTGATCAACGTGGGCGACCCGGGTGGCCGGGAAGTCGCCGCGCGCCTGGCCGACCTTGGCGACCGCCTCCGTCCGTTCGCGTTGCTCGGGCCGGGGGCTGAGACGAGGGAAGAACTGCCGCCCGGCACCGTCACGGGGCGGATCGTTTCGGCCGGACCCGATGGCGACCGCCTCGCCATCGCGGGCCTGCCCGGCGGCGAGGTGATCGTCCAGGTGCACCTGCCGGGCCGCCAGTACGCCGATGACGCGCTGGCGGCGGCCACGGCGGGGGCCGCAGCCGACCTCACGCCCACCGAGATCACGGCCGGCCTGGCCAGCTTCCGTGGCGTCGGGCGGCGCCTCGAGCTGAAGGGCGAGCCGCGCGGCATCACCGTGCTGGACGACTACGGCCACCACCCCACCGCCATCCGCGGCACGCTGGCGGCCGTGCGCCAGCGCTACCCGGGCCGCCGCGTGTGGGCCGTGTACGAGCCACTCACCTTCCATCGCACCGCGGCCATGCTCGACGCCTTCGCCGAGGTCCTGGCCACCGCCGACCGGGCCGTGATCGCCGACATCTGGGCCAACCGCGACCCCGACCGCACGATCACCAGCGCGCAGGCGCTGGCCGACGCGACCTCGGCACGGGCGAACGGCTGGCAGGCCACCGCCCCCGGCTCGCCCGAGGCCACCGCCGACCACCTGGCCTCACGCGTCGAACCCGGCGACGTGGTCCTCGTCATGGGCGGCGGTCGTTCGTACGTCATCGCGGAACGGCTGACCGAGCTGCTGGGCCACGGGCCAGGGGCGTCCGGCCGCTAGAATCGGCCCGTGCCCACCCTCACGCCCGGTGACGGCCAGGACCTGGTCGACCGCTTCAAGCGCGCCTGGGAGCGCCGCGACGTCGACGCCGCGGTGGCCCTCTTCAGCGACGATGCCGAGTACCGCCTCGACCCGTTCGAGGCGCCGCTGACCGGCACCAATGCCATCCGCGCCTACTGGAACGATGTGGCTGCTTCACAGACGCACGTGGAGTTCGATGCGGAGCGCGTGTGGGTCAGCGGACCCACGGTGCTGGCCAGCTGGCACGCCGCCTTCACGCGACGGTCGACCGCCGAGCGGGTCCGCCAACGCGGCTTCATGACCCTCGAGCTGGACGAGGCCGGCCTGGTGACGCGCTTCCGCGAGTGGTCGAACGAGCGCACCGTGGGCGTGGACCGCACGTATCGGCCCGAGGCCGGTTAGGAGGAGCAGATGGCTGGCGAAGCATCGTTCGACGTGGTGAGCGATTTCGACCGCCAGGAGCTGGTCAACGCCCTCGATCAGGTCCGGCGGGAGATCGGCACCCGATACGACTTCAAGGGCATCACCGCGCAGCTCGACCTGGGCAAGGAAGAGGTCACCCTCCTGACCGACAACGAGAGCCGGGCCGCGGCGGTCAAGGACCTCCTCGAGTCCAAGGCCATCCGGCGCGGCCTCAGCCTCAAGATCTTCGATTGGGGCAAGGTCGAGCCGGCCGGCGGCAACAAGGTCCGCCAGGTCATCGGCCTGCGGCGCGGCCTGAGCGACGAGCTGGCCAAGAAGATCAGCAAGCTCATCCGCGACGAGTTCCCCAAGGTCAAGTCGCAGATCCAGGGCGACGCCGTGCGCGTCTCGGGCAAGT
>DATBOX010000070.1:0-3405 GCA_036561685.1 Candidatus Limnocylindrales bacterium
GCCAACGAGCGGGCCATCCACGTCTACGGCACGGTGGGGTTCCGGCCCGTCGGGGTCATGCGCGCCTACGAGCGGGGCCCCGACGGCACGTGGCACGACGGCCTGCTGATGGACCTCCTGGCCGACGAACTGACCTGATCACCCGCGGGTTCCCGCGGGCCGGCGAAGGCGGTTTGCATCCATCGTTCACAGCGACGGAGGAACGGTGCCTTGCCCGTCGTTCCGTACGTCGGACGCAACTGACGACGGAGAAGGGCCTCCCAGGAGGCGTCTCCGGGCTGGTGCTCCGTCGATGTCGCCGCTGGGCGCAAACGGGGGTCCTCACGCGAGCGCCGACGGCAGCGCCCGCGACGGGTCGACGGAGGCTAGGCCCGGGCGCTGGCTTCCTTGCCCCAGCGCGCCAGCTCGGCCGGCAGGTCGAGCGGCTTGACCACGCCATGGTGCTCGTAGTCGCCCCACGCCTCCCGCGGCACGCGCCACATGATCTCGAACTCGTTGCCGTCCGGGTCGGCGCCGTAGAGCGACTTGGAGACGCCGTGGTCGCTCGCGCCGCCGAGCGCGCCGGCCTCGGCCAGGACCCGCTGGGCGGTCGCCAGGTCGTCGATGGTGGGCACCTCCCAGGCCAGGTGGTACAGCCCCGTCGCGCCCCGTGGGGCACGCGGCGCTGCCTCGCCGACGCTGAAGAGACCCAGGTCGTGGTGGTTGTCGCCGCCCGCGGCCCGCATGAAGACCGCCTGGCCGCCGAACTCGCTGGCCACGACCTCGAAGCCGAAGACGCGGTGGTAGAAGTCGGCCGCCCGCTGTGCGTCGCGGACGTAGAGCACGGCGTGGTTGAGCCGCGCCACGGGCACGACGGATGTGGTCTCGGTCATCGTGCCCTCACGCGGCCTTGGTGGTCGGCCCGACCAGGCGCCAGCCGGTCTGCCAGGCCCAGCCATTCTGCAACTGCAGGCTGATGTTCAGCCAGGCCATCGCCTCGAGCGTACGAGCCATGACGAGGCCGCCCACGTCGAGGGGGCGCAGGCCGATCGACTCGGCCAGCCGGAGCACGACGCGCTTGGCAGCTGCGTCGTCGCCGGCCACGTAGCCATCGACCGCCTGGCCCTCGACCACGGGCGCCGCCTGGCGCGAGGCGAAGAGCGTGTTGAAGGCCTTCACGACGTGCGCCTCCGGCAGCTGGGCCTGCAGCGCCTCGGCGGCCGAGGTGGCCGGCATGCCGCTCGGATCGGGCGTGGGGACGTTGCTGGTGTCGATCACGATGCGGCCGGCGAGCGCCGGGCCAAAGTCCTCCACGAGCGAGGCGAAGGCCGTGCCCGGCACGGCGAGCACGACCACGTCGGCGTCCTCGATCGCGGCGCGATTGGATGGGGCAGCGGATGCGCCCGTGGCGGCGGCGGCGGCCTCGGCGTGCTCCAGGTGCGCGGCGCTGATGCGCACGGAGTGGCCTGCCCGGACCGCGGCCCCGGCGAGCGCCTGGCCGACATTGCCGGCTCCGATGATGGCGAGCTTCATGATGGTTCTCCTGATCCTGTGTTTGCTGTGGAGTGAATTCTATTGCTCAGCACCATCTTGCCACCAGAGTTGGACCGTGTCAATATGAGTTGGTGAAGGACAATCACGGCGTCGAGCGGCCACGTCGGCCGGCCATCGGGGCACAGGTCCGGCGGCTGCGTCGCGATCGCGACCTGACCCTTGCCCAGGTCGCGCAGCGGAGCGGCCTCAACGTGGGCTTCCTGAGCCAGATCGAGAACGACAAGGCATCCCCGTCCCTCGAAACGCTGGCCGCGATGGGGGAGGCGCTGGAGGTGCCGATCGCCTGGTTCCTGGTCGACTCATCGCCCCCGCCGCGCATCGTGCGCGCCCGCGACCAGCGACACCGGACCATGCCGGGCGGCGGAGCGCTCATCGATGTGGACGGCGGGGTGGCCCGCGACCTGCGCATCGTGCGCGGCACGATGGCTGCCGGCCAGCGAACGGGGCTGCACGCCCACCCCGGCGAGGAGCACCATCTCGTGCTCAACGGCCACCTGCAGGCGAGGCAGGGCGACCACCTGCTGGACCTTGGACCCGGCGACTACCTGCTGTGGGACGCCAGCGTGCCGCACGACGTCGCGGCCGTGGGGGATGAGCCGGTCGAGCTGCTCCTCATCAGCCACACGGCCCACGACGACGGGGCTCCCTCGAGCGGCTGACCCGAGCGGATAGGACCATCGGGTCACGAGACGGTCGCGCGTGCGCTGCTAGCATCGCGGCGTGGATCGAGATCGCCGGCCCTCGCGGGCGGCCCGTTCGATCGGGGTGGTGCTGCTCCTGGCCGGCCTCATCGTGGCCGGTTGTGGCGGCTCGCCGACCGCGTCGCCGGGCCCGACGGTGGCCACCGGGCCGACCGCGCCGCCGCACCTGCCCGACCCCACGTCCGCCGCTGACGTCTACCGCGCCCTGCGCCTGGCGGGCCTCTCGGTCGTCGGCATCGGGGCCTCGGCCGGGCAGACGCCAAGCGACCCGCTCGAGCGGATCAGCGCGACCCTGGACAATCAGCCGCTGGCCATCCTGGGGTTCGCCTCGGACCTCGGCCGCGCCAAGCTCTACCCCTTCCGCGATGGGGCGGCGCCCGACGCCGGCCAGCCGGTCTACACCTTCGCCGGGACCAACATCGTGATCGAGTTCGGCCCCTCGACCGCCGGCAAGAAGCCGCCGGTGCCCAACGCCACGCTCTCGGCCACCGCCCAGCGCCTGGCCACCACGCTGCAGGCGCTCCTTGGCCAGCTCTCCGAGCGATCGGTCCAGCGGGCCAGCACCCCGCCGCCCGCCGCGACCCCCACGCCTGCCCCCACCCCCGCGCCGTCGTCGACCTGATCCCGCGGGCGGCTAGTGGCTGCCCCACTGGTAGGTCTGCTTGACGATCCGCAGGTAGACGAAGGTCTCCGTCGCCTCGACGCCGGGGATCTTGCGCAGCTTCTCCGACAGGAAGTGGAGGAGCGCCTCGTTGTCCTCGCAGACGGTCTCGACCATGAGGTCGAAGGCGCCCGCGGTGATGACCACGTAGATGACCTCCGGCAGCCGGCCGATGGCCTCGGCCGCCTCGACGAGCTGGTCGCCCCGGCACCTGACGCCGACCATTGCCATCTGGTCATAGCCCAGTTTCAGGGGGTCGGTGACGCCCACGATCTGCAGGACGCCCCGCTCGATCAGCCGGTTGGTGCGGGCCCGCACCGCGGCCTCGCTGACCCCCAGCTCGGAGGCGATCTGGGTGAATGGCCGTCGGCCGTCGGTCTGGAGATGCTCCAGGATCTGCTTGTCCAGCTGGGAGATGTCGTCGCCCGAACGGATGGCGGGCCGGCGGCCAAGAGTCACCGCGCGAGGCTAGCAGACGGGGCGCCCGAGGGGCAATGGAGCGCGATCCTG
>DATBOX010000071.1:0-3920 GCA_036561685.1 Candidatus Limnocylindrales bacterium
GATTCGCTAGCCTACCCGGCACTAGACCTTCATGGCCCGCAGGACGCGGCGGAGGGCCGCATCCAGGGGGGCTTCCTGCGAGGCCATCTCGATGGCCTGATAGGCCAGGCCAAGGGGGGTCACGTCCTGCTGGTCGACCAGCAGCTTGGTCGCATCGCGGATGGACTCGATCTCCCCCGGCTCCATGATCGAGACCTCCGGCGAGCGCGAGAAGGGCAGCCGCCGGGCGAAGCCCTCGTCGCGCAGGGCATCGATGAGGTTGACCAGCCGCGAGCCGCCGCCACAGACGTAGATGCGGCCCGGCAGCAGGTCACCGCCGGCAAGCTCCTCCAGCACGAGCTCGACCCCGGCGGCCCAGACGGCGGTGTCCTCGGACAGGATGGCGGCGACGGTCTTGGCCTCCTCCACCGGCAGGCCGCGGGCGTGGTCGACCTTGATGGCCTCGGCGCGCGGGAAGGGCAGGTCAAGGCGGTCGGCCAGCGACTTGGTGAAGGCCCGGCCGCCAAGGGCGAACATGCGCGTGCCCTCGATGCCGCCCTGGCGCACGAGCGCCACGTCGGTCGTGCCGCCGCCGACGTCGATGAACAAGGCGCCGGCCTTCTGCACCTGCTCGCCGCCCAGCACCCGGGCCACCGCGTACGGCTCGGCCACGATGGCGAGCAGCTCCAGGTCGAGCTGGCTGGCGACGCTCTGCAGCGCGCCGAGATGGACCAGCGGGGCGAAGGCGTTGAAGATGCTGATGCGCACGTGGCGGCCCTGGAAGCCGACCGGGTTGGTCACGGCGTAGCCGTCGATCGAGGCGCCCGTGACTGCCGCATGGACCAGGCGGACGTCCACGTTGGGCAGGCCGGTCTCCCAGGTGATGGCCCGCTCGGCGTCCCGCAGCGCCTCGTGCTGGACCCCGTCGATGAGCTTCTGGAGCTCGGCGTCGTTGATCGGCGCGTCGGGCCGCTTGCGCTCCTGGGTATGGGTCGTGGTAAAGCCCTTGACCAGCTCGCCGGCGATGCCGATGACGACCTGGCTGGGCCGGAAGCCGGCCATCTCCTCCGCTTCCTGGAGCGCGACCGAGCAGTTGTCGACCACCGCCGCGATGTCGGCCACCGTGCCCGACTGCATGTGGGAGAGGCCCTGGCGCTGGCGGCCCACGCCGCGGACCGTGCCGCGCCCGTCCTCGCCGATCTCGAAGACGAGGGCCTTGGCGAACTCGGTGCCGACGTCCAGCGCGGTGCAGGCGGCGGGTCCGGCCTGACCGTCGCCGCGCTGCAGGAAGCGTCGCCAGAAGGCCATCAGCTGGGGCGCCCGGCGAGGCGGTCGGCGACCGCCGCCGTGATGCGCTCGAGGGCCCGCTGCAGGCCGGTCGGGTCGGATCCCTTTGCCTGCGCCAGCTCGGGCCGCCCGCCGCCCTTGCCACCGATAAGCGGCGCGGCGTCACGGACGAGGTCGCCCGCGGCCACTCCGCGGGCCACGAGGTCCGGACTGACGGTCACGAACAGCTCCGGCGCGGGGCCGGCCAGGCCGAGGGCGATGACGCCCTCGGGGAATGCCCCGCGCACGTCGCGGGCTAGGGCCTTGAGCTCATCCGCTGACGGCACGTCGACGGCCCGCACGACCAGGCGTCCCCCACCGGGCAGCGTCACGGCCTCGCGGATCAGGTCGGCCGGCCGCGGCACGACGCCGCCGCCCGCGCGGAGGCGCTTCTCCAGGTCCTTGACCTGTGCCTGCAGCTCCGCCACGCGCAGCGGCACCGCATCGGCCGCCTGCGCGCCGACCACCTCCGCCGTCCGCGCCAGGGTCACGCGCGCGGCATCCAGGTACGTGTCGGCCACGTCGCCGGTCAGGGCCTCGATGCGCCGGGTGCCGGAACCGATCGAGCGCTCCCCGACGATGACGAAGCCGCCGACCTGGCCGGAGGCGCGGCAATGGGTCCCGCCGCACAGCTCCAGGCTGTAGCCCTCGACCGCCACCGTGCGCACGTCCTCGCCGTACTTCTCGTCGAAGAAGGCGTCGGCGCCCCGGGCGGCGGCGAGCGGCATGGGCATCACCTCCACGATGACGGGCCGGTCCTCGCGGATGATGCGCCGCACCTCGCCCTCGATGGTGGCCAGCTCGCGGGCCGTCAGGGCGCGGTCGAAGGGGAAGTCGAAGCGCAGGCCCTCCGGCGTCACCAGCGAGCCCGCCTGGCGGGCCGACTGGCCGACCGCGTTGCGCAGGGCCCGGTGCAGCAGGTGCGTCCCGGTGTGGTTGCGCATCGTACGCGCCCGCCGCTGCGCGTCGACCACGGCCTCCACCGTGCCCCCCACCGTGAGGCGGCCGTGCAGCATGCCGCGGTGGACCGTCAGGCCGCCGATGGCGCCGCCGACCGGGCGCTGGGTGTCCTCCACCTGGAAGAGCAGCGACCCGCCGCCGGGCTCGCGCAGCACGCCTCGATCGCCCACCTGGCCGCCACCCTCCGCATAGAAGGGTGTCGTGTCGAGCACGACCTCCGCCGGTCCGTGGCCCTGCAGCTCCTCGTACTCGACGTCGTCGCGCACGATGGCCACCACGCGGCCCTCCGCCGTGGTGGTGGCGTAGCCCACGAAGTCGGTCGGCCCGGCCCGATGGAGCAACGCCTCGTAGCGCGAGGCCGACTGGGCCTGCGCCGCGAGCCCGGCCTTGGTGCCCTTGCGCGATCGCGTGCGCTGTGCCTCCAGGGCCTGCTCGTAGCCGGCCCCATCCACGCGGACGCCGGCCTCGGCGGCCAGCTCCACGGTCAGGTCGATGGGGAAGCCGTACGTGTCGTGGAGCCGGAAGGCGACCTCGCCTGGGAGGCTCGGCGCCGCCGGCGGCAGGTCCTCCGGCCGTCGCCCGACCGTTCGCTCCTGGCCACCCGGTACGATCTCCACGAGGCTGCGCTCCAGCAGGCGCGCGCCGGCGTCGAGGGTCCGCGCGAACTGGGCCTCCTCACGCCCCAGGACCTCATGGATCTCGGCGGCGCCTTCCACCACGATGGGATACGCGTCGCCCATGGTGGCGATGACGACCGCCGCCAGCTCCCCCAGGAACGGCTCCGTTCGTCCCAGCAGCCTGCCATGCCGCACGGCCCGCCGGGTGAGCTTGCGCAGGACGTAGCCGCGCCCCTCGTTCGACGGACGCACCCCGTCCGCGACGAGGAACGTCACCGCCCGGGCGTGGTCGGCGACCACCTGGTAGCTGAATCGCTGAGCCTCGAAGCGGTCGGGGTCGTGCCCCAGCAGGTCCCGCATGCGGGCATGCAGGGGCAGGAAGAGGTCGATGTCGAAGTTGCTGGGCACCTGCTGCATGACGCTGGCGAGACGCTCAAGGCTCATGCCGGTGTCCACGCTGGGGAACGGCAGCGGGACCCGGCCGTCGGGCCGCTGGTCGAACTCCATGAAGACAAGGTTCCAGATCTCGAGCCAGCGAGGGCAGTTCTCCGAGTGGTCGGGGATGCACTGGGGCCCCTCGGACAGCTCGGCCCCGCGGTCGAAGTGGATCTCGCTGCAGGGGCCGCACGGGCCGGTCTCCGCCATGCGCCAGAAGTTGCTGTCGTCGCCCGCCTCGACATCACCCCAGATGGCCATCCGGTCGGCGGTCAGGCCGATCTCATCGCGCCAGACGGCCCGCGCCACCTCGTCGTCCTTGTAGGTCGTGGCGGCGAGCCGCTCGGGGGGGATGCCCAGGTCCTCGGTCAGGAAGTCCCACGCGAGGTGGATGGCCTCACGCTTGAAGTAGTCGCCGAAGCTCCAGTTGCCCAGCATCTCGAAGAAGGTGTTGTGCCGGCTCGTCCGGCCCACCTCCTCGAAGTCGTTGTGCTTGCCCGCGACCCGCAGGACACGCTGGTAGTCGACCGCCCGCTTGTAGGACCGTGTCTCGACACCGGTGAAGACGTTCTTGAACTGGACCATGCCCGAGTTGGTGAAGAG
>DATBOX010000072.1:0-3918 GCA_036561685.1 Candidatus Limnocylindrales bacterium
GCCGTGGGCGCCCTGGCCTACGACGCGGTCGGCAGCTTCGAGCCCGTCACCCAGCCGACGAAGGATCCGGTGGGCGTGCCGCTGGCGGCCTTCCTGGAGACCGACCTCGTGCTGGTCTTCGACCACCTCACCCAGACCCTCTCGGCCATCGCCTCGCTCCATACCGAGGCGCCCGACCTGGAGGGCCGCTACCGCATCGCCGAGCGGGCCATCTTCGAGGCATTGGAGCGGACCCAGCGGCCCAGCAGATCGGAGCTCGACGGCGCCACGGCGCGGACCACGCCCGGCGTCGCGCCAGTCCAGCCTGCGGCCGTCGAGGCGAGCCTGAGCCGGGACGCGTACGAGGCGGCGGTCATGGCGGCCAAGCAGGCCATCGCGGCCGGCGAGGCGATCCAGATCGTGCTCGCCCGGCGCCAGACGATGGCCCTCCCCGTGCGCCCCGACGGCCGGCCGCTGGGCGGCCTGGACCTCTACCGCGCCCTGCGGCGCATCAACCCCAGCCCCTACCTCTTCTACGTGCGCCACCCGGCCTTCGAGGTCGTGGGGGCCAGCCCCGAGCTCCTCCTGCGCGTGGAGGGCGACGCGCTGACCACGCACCCCATCGCCGGTACCCGGCCGCGTGGCAGCGACGAGCGCGAGGACGAGCGCATCGCCGACGAGCTGCAGCGCGACCCCAAGGAACGCGCCGAGCACGTCATGCTCGTCGACCTGGGCCGCAATGACCTGGGCCGCGTGGCCGTGGCCGGCTCGGTGGCCGTCACGCGCTATATGGAGGTCGAGCGCTACAGCCACGTCCTGCACCTGGTGAGCCACGTGGAGGGCCGGCTGCGACCAGGGCTGGACGCGCTCGATGCGCTGCGCAGCGTCTTCCCCGCGGGCACCCTTTCGGGCGCCCCGAAGGTGCGGGCGATGCAGCTCATCGCCCAGCTCGAACGCGAGCGCCGCGGCATCTATGGCGGGGCCGTGGGCTACCTGGGCTACGACGGCAACCTGGACACGGCCATCGCCATCCGCTCGGCGGTCCTGCGCGAGGGCGCGCTGCACCTCCATGCGGGGGCGGGCATCGTGGCGGGCAGCGTCCCCTCGCGCGAGTTCGAGGAGACCGAGCACAAGGCGGCGGCCATCCGCGGCGCGCTCGTGGCGGCGGCCGAGGCGACCGGTGCGACGGCCGCCGTCGGGGATGACGTGCCCCGGGCCGGGGTGACCACGTGATCCTCGTCATCGACAACTACGACAGCTTCACCTTCAATCTCGTGCAGGCGCTCGAGGTGGCGGGCGCCACCTTGCGGGTCGTGCGCAACGACGCCCTCGACCGGGACGAGCTGGAGGCGCTGGCCCGCGACGCGGCCGCGGGCGAAGGGCCGCCCGACGACCGCCTGGCGGGCATCGTCATCTCGCCCGGGCCCGGCGAGCCCAGTTCGGCCGGTGTCTCGGTGGCCGCCGTCGAGGTGGCCGCGGCGTGGCGGATCCCGTTGCTGGGGGTCTGCCTGGGCCACCAGTGCCTTGGCGCCGCGTTCGGGGCGATAATCGTCCGCGCCCCGACCCTCGTGCACGGTGAGGCCAGCGAGATCATCCACGACGGACGTGGCCTGCTGGAGGGCCTGCCGTCGCCCTTCCCGGCCGCCCGGTACCACTCGCTGACGGTCGATGAGAGCACCCTGCCGGAGGCCATCGAGGTCACCGGGCGCACCGCCGAGGGCGTGGTCATGGCGATGCGCCACCGGACCCTGCCACTGGAAGGCGTGCAGTTCCACCCCGAGTCGGTCCTCACGCCCGAGGGGCCGCGCATCCTGGCCAACTTCCTGCGCCGGACCGGCCAGGGGCACGCCGACGTCCTCGACGAGGCCGCCGCGACCGGGTTCGCGACGCACGGCCTGGCCACGCCCGCCGGGACGACCCGATGACCGACGCGGTCCGCGCCGCGCTGGCGGCGATCGTGGAGGGGAAGACACTCAGCCGCGAGGAGGCGCGCGCGGCCATGACTCAGGTCATGGACGGCGAGGCGACGCCGTCCCAGCTCGCGGCGCTGCTCATGGCGTTGCGCATGCGCGGCGAGACGGTAGAGGAGCTGACCGGGTTCGCCACGGTCATGCGCGAGCGAGTCCTGCGGGTCGTCGCGCCGGCCGGGACGATCGACGTGGTGGGCACCGGCGGCGACGGCAGCGGCACGTTCAACATCAGCACCGCGGCGGCGATCGTCGTGGCGGCCACGGGGGTGCCGGTGGCCAAGCACGGCAACCGGGCCATCACCTCCGCCTCCGGCTCCACGGATGTTCTCGACGCCCTCGGCGTGACGGTCGAGCAGACGCCGGAGGCGGCCGCCGAGGCGCTCCGCGAAGACGGCTTCGCCTTCCTGTTCGCGCCCGGGTTCCATCCGGCCATGCGCCACGCGGGACCGACGCGCCGCGAGATCGGCGTGCGCACCGCCTTCAACCTGATCGGGCCGCTCACCAACCCGGCCGGCGTGCGTCGGCAGCTGCTCGGCGTAGCCGACGTCACGGTGGCGGCGGCCATCGCGGCGGTGGCCCGCGAGCTCGGCACCGACCGCACGTTCGTGGTCTGCGGCGACCGCGTGGACGAGCTGCCGCTCGACGGCAGCGGCGTCATCTACGACGTGAGCCCCGACGACATCACGCGGCTGACGGTGACCGCCGCCGACCTGCGCGCACTGGGCCTGCCGGTCGTGCCCACGGAGGCGCTGCGCGGCGGGTCGCCGCAAGAGAACGCGCGCCTCATCGAGGCCCTGCTCGGCGGCGCCGAGGGCCCGCGACGCGCCGTCGTCGTGCTGAACGCGGCCGCCGCGCTCCAGGTCGCCGGCCGCGTCGCGACGCTCCGCGCCGGGACCCAGCTGGCCGCCAGGACGATCGATTCGGGCGCGGCGGCGGTCTTGCTGGCCCGTCTGCGCGCCCGACGGGCCGCGGCCACGGCGCAGGCGGCCTCCGCATGACCGCCGTCACGCCGCTCACCCGCCCGCCGGCCGCTCGGCTCGGCGTGCTCGGCGAGATCGCCGCCCAACGCCGCACGGACGTGCTCGCCGGGTTTGGCGACGCGACGTTCCGAGCCATGCGGCGCGACGCCCGGGCTGCACCGCCGGCACGCCCGTTCGCCGAACGGCTCGCCGGGCCTGGGCTGCATCTCATCGCGGAGGTCAAGCGCGCCTCGCCCTCGGCCGGCCGTCTGGCGCCCGCCGGCCTCGACATCTCGGCCCAAGCCCGCGCCTACGCGGCCGGTGGCGCGACGGCCGTCTCCGTCCTCTGCGAGGGCCCGCACTTCGGGGGCTCCCTGGACGACCTGCGGATCGTGCGCGAGGCGGTGGCCCTGCCGGTGCTGGCCAAGGAGTTCGTGGTCGATCCACGGCAACTGCCGCAACTGCGATCGGCGGGCGCCGACGCCGTGCTGCTGCTGGCCGCCCTGCACCCCGCGGGGCGCCTCGCCCGGCTGGTCCGGCAGGCCCTTGACCTTGGCCTGGAGCCGCTCGTGGAGGCGCACGACGAGCGGGAGCTGGATCGGGCCCTTGGCACGGCGGCCCGCGTCATCGGCCTCAACGCCCGCGACCTGCGGACCCTGACGGTCGACCCCGAGCGGGTGCTCGGGCTGGTCGGCCGGGTGCCCGGCGACCGGGTCGTGGTGGCCGAGTCGGGCATCCGGGAGGCGGCCGCCGTGCGCGACCTGCGCGCCCTGGGCGTCGACGCCGCGCTCGTCGGTGAGGCGCTCGTGCGCGCGACATACCCAGAGGCACTGGTCCGCGCCTTCGTCGAGGCCGGCGCGGTGCCCGACGACCCGGCCGCCGCCGCGGGCGCGCCGCTGGTCAAGATCTGCGGCGTCACCGACGAAGCTGGGCTGCTGGCCGCCGTCCGAGCCGGGGCCGATGCCGTCGGGCTCAACGTCGTCCCCGGCACGCCGCGCTGCCTCGACCTG
>DATBOX010000073.1:0-44346 GCA_036561685.1 Candidatus Limnocylindrales bacterium
GGGGCCTGGGCCAGCGAGGCGGCAGGCGCGAGGAGCGAGCCCGCCAGGGCCACGATCGAAAGACCGACGCCCAGCGCGGCGACCGGATGACGCACCGCAAGCCTCCCCTTGATCCGCCGAGATGAGTGCGGAGATGAATGCCGGCGATGGTATCGCTCCGGACGGCCCCCCAACGCCTCGAACCGCCCTCCACCGCCCCATCTGGTGGTGCCGTGACGCACCACCTCCATGGACCGGGGCGGCGGACGGAGGGCGCGCACGCCCATGCGATAATCGAGGCCGCGCGGGCGATCCGGGCGGTCCGAACGGGCGACGACCCCGCGGCCGACCCACCCGGCTGACCCTCGCGGCCACCAGAGGACCATTGCCCACCATGACCGTAGAGACCTCCACCTGGGCGACCAAGAAGGGCCTCGCCCAGATGCTCAAGGGCGGCGTCATCATGGACGTCGTCACCCCCGACCAGGCCCGCATCGCCGAGGATGCCGGGGCCGTGGCGGTGATGGCCCTCGAGCGCGTGCCCGCCGACATCCGGGCGACCGGCGGCGTGGCCCGCATGAGCGACCCGTCGATGATCGTGGGCATCATGGAGGCGGTCTCCATCCCGGTCATGGCCAAGGCGCGCATCGGGCACTTCGTCGAAGCGCAGGTGCTGGAGGCGCTCGGCGTCGACTACATCGACGAGTCCGAGGTCCTCACGCCGGCCGACGAGGTCAACCACATCGACAAGCACGCCTTCAAGGTGCCCTTCGTGTGCGGCTGCCGCGACCTTGGCGAGGCGCTGCGGCGCATCAACGAGGGCGCCGCCATGATCCGCACCAAGGGCGAGGCAGGCACCGGCAACATCGTCGAAGCGGTGCGCCACATCCGCGCCGTCACCGACGGGCTGCGGCGCCTGCAGGGCATGCGCGAGGACGAGTTGTTCGTGGCGGCCAAGGAGCTCCAGGCGCCGTACGACCTGGTCCGCGAGGTCGCCGCCACCGGCCGCCTCCCGGTCGTTGACTTCGTGGCCGGCGGCATCGCCACGCCGTCCGACGCGGCCCTGGCCATGCAGCTGGGCGCCGAGGGCGTCTTCGTGGGCTCGGGCATCTTCAAGTCACAGGATCCGGCCCGCACGGCCAACGCCATCGTCCAGGCGACGACGCACTTCGACGATCCCAAGATCATCGCCGAGGTCTCCAAGGGCCTCGGGGAGCCGATGCGAGGTATCGCCCTGGAAGCCATCCCGCAGGCCGAGCGGCTGGCGGTCCGCGGCTGGTAGGCGCGCCGGGCGCGCCATCCTGATGGACGGTATCCGTATCGGCGTCCTGGCCCTCCAGGGCGCCTTCGCCGAGCACGTGGCGATGCTGCGCCAGGTCGGTGCCACACCCGTGGAGGTGCGTCTTCCGGCTGACCTGGCCGACGTCGCCGGCCTCATCCTGCCCGGCGGCGAGAGCACCACGATGCGCCGCCTGATCGAGCGCTGGGGCCTCCGCCAGCCCATCCTGGATCTGGCCCAGAGCGGGGCGCCCCTCTATGGCACGTGCGCCGGCATGATCCTCCTCGCGGACGAGATCACCGATGGCGATGCACCGGTCCTGCCGCTGCTCGACGTGGCCATCAAGCGCAACGCGTTCGGCCGCCAGCTGGACAGCTTCGAGACGGACCTCGTCGTGCCCGTCCTCGGCACCGACCCCGTCCACGCGATCTTCATCAGGGCGCCGGTCCTCGAACGCGTCGGGCCGGAGGTCGACGTCCTGGCGAGCCTGCCGGACGGCCGGGTGGTGGCGGTGCGGCAGGGTCATGTCCTGGCCACGGCCTTCCACCCCGAGCTGGCCGGCGAACCCCGCTTCCACCGCCTCCTGATGACCATGGCCGAGGCGTTCCGGGAGCCCGCCGAGGGCGCCGGCCGGCGCCACCATCCGCTGCGCCGCACGGCGGGCCAGGCGTGAGCGCGCCCGGCCGCGTCCGCATGGCTCGCCTGACCGACCTGGCGGCGGTCGGTGAGCTGTCGCAGCTCAGCCATGGCGGCGACGGCGCCGACGAGGCCGCCGTGCGTTCCCTCGGCCTGCCGGTCGCCGGCAACCCCATCGGCGTCTTCACTTTGTTCCGCATGCCCCTCGGGGCCCTGCGGCCGCAGGACCAGCTCTACGTGTACGAGGATCAGCGCGGCCTGGCCGGCCTGCTGCGGGCCGAGCGCGACGCCCAGCGCGACGAGTGGACGATCGTGGAGCTCGACGCCGTCGGGCTGGCCGACGCCGGCGACATCCGCTTCCGCCTCGTGCAGCACCTCCTGCGCGACGGGGCCAAGCGCGGCGCCATGCGCTTCCACGTGGCCTGCGCCGACGTGGGCGGCAACGTCGAGCTGTTCATGCAGGCGGGCTTCATGCGCTACGGCGAGGAATGGGTCCTGCTCAGGCCGCCGGATGCGGCGCTCCCGGCCGCCATCGGCGAGGAGCGGGCCCTGGAGCTCGGCATCCGCCCGGCCGCGCCGCTGGACGCCTTGCCGCTGAGCCGCCTGTACGCGGCCGTGACCCCCCAGCCGGTGGCGCGCCTGGAGGCCTACCGCCTGCCCGACTGGGAGCGTCCGGCCGGTCAGTGGCGCATCCCGCGCTCCTCGATGGCCCCGATCCTCCGCTTCGCCGACGTGAGCGCATTCGTCCAGGCCTGTCCGCCGGGCACGGACGGGTCGGCCAGCGGGGAGATCGCGGCTCTCGCCCAGGTCGGCGTGGCGAAGGAGGACCAGCCCGACTACCTGCGCGTCCTGACCCGCCCGGAGCATGACCCCAGCGACCTCATCGCCTACGGCCTGGGCGTCATCGGGGCTTCGGCCGGGCATGAGATCGCCGACCGCGCCTCACCGCACCGCCATCACGGGCGCGGGGTGCTGTTCCCCGTCCGGACGTACGATTCGCCGCTCGATCGGCGCGCGGAAGAGGCCGGCTTCGAACGCCTCGCCACGCTCACCCTGCTGCTCAAGGAGACGCTCGTGCGCGTCGCCCAACCGGCCCTCGTGCCGGCCATCCGATGACTCCGGCGACGCCGGCCCGCGACGACCTGCCGGCCCTCCTGGCCGCGCTGCCGCCCGCCATCCGGACCGAGCTGGAGCGGCTGCCCGCCGAGCGCGACCTCATCGAGGTCGTGCTGGACCTGGGCCGGCCGCCGGAGGCCCGCTTCGGTGGCGGCGGCGAGCAGGTGCTGCTGGAGCGGGACGTGGACGCCGACGACCTGCAGTACGTCATCGACCACATCGGCTCGTTCGGCGAGGACAACCGCGCCGGCATCGAGCGGACGCTGCATCGCATCAGCGCCATCCGCAACCGCAACGGCAAGATCGTGGGCCTCACCTGCCGCATCGGGCGAGCCGTCTTCGGCACCATCGAGATCATCGAGGACCTCGTCGAGTCGGGTCGCTCGGTGCTCATCATGGGCCGGCCCGGGATCGGCAAGACGACCATGCTGCGGGAGGCGGCGCGGGTCCTGGCGGACGACCTGGGCAAGCGGGTCGTCATCGTCGACACCTCCAACGAGATCGCCGGCGACGGCGACATCCCGCACCCCGGCATCGGCGGCGCGCGCCGCATGCAGGTGCCCGCGCCCGTGATGCAGCACCACGTGATGATCGAGGCGGTGGAGAACCACATGCCCGAGGTCATCGTCATCGACGAGATCGGGACCGAGCTGGAGGCGGCCGCCGCCCGCACCATCGCCGAGCGCGGGGTGCAGCTCATCGGCACGGCCCACGGCAACAACCTCGACAACCTGATGCTGAACCCGACCCTCTCCGACCTCATCGGCGGCATCCAGACCGTGACGCTTGGCGACGAGGAGGCACGCCGCCGGCGGAGCCAGAAGAGCGTCCTGGAGCGCAAGGCGCCGCCCACCTTCGACGTCATCATCGAGATCCAGGCCCGCGACCGCGTGGCCGTCCACGCCGACGTGGCCGAGACGGTCGACGCGATGCTGCGCGGGGACGCCGTGCCGCCGGAGCTGCGCTGGCGCGACGAGGGCGGCGTGCACCGCACCCAGGCGCGGCCGCGCCCCTCGCCCAACAGCGTGTCGGGCAGCGATCGGTTCAGCGGCACGCTCGTCGGCACGGGCGGCGCCGGGTGGCGCGTCGAACCGGGCTGGCGGGCGGCCGGGGCGCGACCGGAGGCGCCGTGGCTCGAGGGCGAGCGGGCCGCCCGACCGGGCTTCCGGCCGAGCGGCGGTGGGGGCTGGCGCGCGGGCCGCGGGCGGGCGGGGACCGAACGGGCCCCGGGCGGGCCGGCGGAAGGTCCGGCCAACGGCGGCCCCGGTCGGGTCGGCCTGGTGGGCGGCCCACCGGTGGGCGCGTCGCCGGATGTCTTCCAGACCGGTGAGATCGCCGATCGCGGTCCCCTCGAGCGCGGCACGACCCCGGCTCCCGAACCGCGAGCGCGCGACGCCCGGGAGCTCGACCGCCAGCGCGAGTGGCGCGAGTCCGCCCGGCGGGCGATCCAGTCCCGGCATGCCGACGAGGGCACGGCCCCGGTGCCCGATGGCGATGAGGAGGAGGAGGACGACCTCGACACCGAGGCGGAGGACATCGGGCTCGACGGCCCGGCCGCCGCTGAGGGCGTCGATGGCGCGTCGTCAGAGGCGTACACGGGCATCCTGCCGACGCTGCACGTGCTGCCCTTCGGCATCAGCCGCAAGCGCCTCGAGCAGGCGATCCGGGAGCTGCAGCTGCCGGTCGTGGTGGCCCGCACGGTCGACGATGCCGACGTCGTCATCACGCTGCGCAGCCAGTACCGCCAGAAGCCGGCGGCGCTGCGCGAGGCGGAGGAGCGGACGCTGCCCATCTACGTCCTGAAGTCCAACACCGTCCTCCAGATGGAGGCCTGCCTGACATCGCTCTACGCCCTGCAGGCCGACCCGCGGGAGGCCGCCATGCGCGAGACGGAGGAGGCCATCGGCCTGGTCATGCGGGACGCCAAGCCGATCGAGCTGTCACCCCAGAACGCCTACATCCGCCGCCTGCAGCACCAGATGGCCGAGCGGGCCAACCTGGTCTCGCGCTCGCGCGGCCGAGAACCGTTCCGCCGCGTCCGCCTCTACCCCGACCAGGTGCGTGCCTGGCGCTGATTCGCGCAGGTCAGCCGGCCGGCGGCGCCAGGGCGAGCCGGTCCAGGTAGATGTCCTCGCCGCCGAAGAGGCCCTCTTCCGGGCGCCACGGGAAGTGGATGCCGATCCATAGCCGCACCGGCAGCCCGGTCGCGGTGAGGCCCGCCCAGTCGCCCACGTGCGTGCCCGTCATGGTGGCGATCTCGAAGACGCCCTGGGGCCCGATGACGATGTCGGTGAGGTCGAAATGGACGTCCGGGAAGGCCGTCAGGAAGCCGCTGTAGAAGGCCCTGGCCCCCTCGTGGCCCTCCCAGCGCTGGCCGGTCGGCACGATCTCGTAGACGCAGTCGGCGGCCAGCGTGGCGATGAGGCCCGCCACGTCGCGGCGGTCCTCGGCGATGGAGTGGCGCACCCACAGCCGCTTGATCCGCCCGTAGGTGGGCTCGTCGATCGGCCAGTCGAGGCGTTGCCGGATGGGCGGGCGGGCCATGGCGGACCATGATGCCAGCCGGGGCGGGACCGCGCGGTATGCTTCGGCCGTGGAGGCGAGATCGGCGCGCCGGGGCGGGCGGCGGGGGCGTGAGGCGTCCGGTCCGGAAGGGCCGCGCCACGGGACGTTCATCACCATCGAAGGGCCGGACGGCGCCGGCAAGAGCAGCCAGGCCGACCGCCTGGTGGCTCGCCTGCGGTCACGGGGCCGGGTCGTGACGCAGGTCCGCGAACCGGGCGGCACGCCGCTCGCCGAGGCCGTGCGCGTCCTCGTCAATGGGGCCGCCGACCACGATCCGTGGAGCTCGGCGCTCCTCTTCAACGCCGCCCGGGCCCAGCTGGTGCGTCGCGTCATCGGCCCCGCCCTCGCCCGAGGTGAGCTGGTCGTGGGTGACCGCCACACCGATTCGACGCTCGCCTACCAGGGCTACGGATCGGGCCTGGACCTCGACGAGCTGCGCCGCCTTGACGCATTCGCCAGCGGTGACGTCGCGCCCGATCTGACCATCCTGCTCGACCTGCCGGTCGAGGTCGGCCTGGTCCGGCGTGCCGAGGGTGCAGCCGCGGGGCACACCCGCTGGGAGGATCCCGCCCAGCACGACCGGGCCTTCCACGAGCGCGTGCGGCGCGGCTACCTCGCCCTGGCGCACGCCGAGCCATCGCGGTGGCGCATCGTTGATGCGGATCGCGCCGCGGCCGCCGTCGCCGCCGACGTGGGCCGCCTCGTCGATGCCTGGCTGGCCACGGTCGACGCGGCGTCGGCGGATGAACCGACGGGTGGCGCGGTGCGCATCAAGTGACGAACGGTCCACACGCCGCTCTGGCGGCGCCGCCCCAGGAGCTCGCGTCCGCGTCGGACGAGGAGCTGATGCGACGTGTGGCCGCGGCCGATGCAGGCGCCCTTGACCTGCTCTACGAGCGTCACCGAGCCATGGCCTACGCCCTCGCCGTCCGGATCACCGGCGATGCCGCCCTGGCCGAGGATGTCCTCCAGGAGGCCTTCCTCGGCATCTGGCGCAATGCCTCGCGCTACGCCGCGGCGCGGGCCAGTGCGCGGACGTGGGTCCTCTCGATCGTCCATCACCGGGCCGTCGATGCGGTGCGCCGGCGGCGTCCCGTGAGCGAGCTGCCGGACCAGGAGGCGCCGCCGCCGGCCAGCCTCGTGGCGCCCGACACCTGGGAGGCCGTCGCCGGGCGCCTCGACCGGGCGGCCGTCGTGGCGGCTCTCGCGACCCTCCCGGACGTGCAGCGCGAAGCCATCGAGCTGGCCTACTTCGGGGGCCTCACCCAGCAGGAGATCGCCGCCCGCACGGATGCGCCCCTCGGCACGGTCAAGAGCCGAGTCCGGCTGGGGCTGCTGGCCCTGCGCCGGAGCATGACGGGCGGCGCCACGGTCGAGCCGTCCGTGGAGCAGGGCCCGGTGGTGCAGCCGTGACCGACACCCAGGCCCTGAGCTGCGACGTGGTGCGCGATCTGGCGCCGCTCTACGTGCTCGACGCGCTCGAGCCCGCCGAGGCGGCCAGCGTCCGGGAGCACCTCGCGACCTGCGCCGACGGCCATGCCGAGATGGCCGAACTTGGCGGGGTCGTGCCCTACCTGGCCGAGTCCCTCGAGCCGCTCGAGCCACCCGTCGCCGTCGGTGAACGCATCGCCGGGGCGGTGCGAGCGGATCTGCGGGCGCGCGCCCGCGACGACTCGGCCGCCGCCCGCCTCGTCGAAGGCTATGGCGCGGCGGCGCCGGGGGAGCCCGCCAGGCGCGAAGCCACGGCGCCGGCGGCCGAGCCCGTGGACCTGGCCGCCGCCCGTGCCGCGCGTGGGCCGCGGCCGGCCTGGCGCTGGCTGCTGGAGGCTGCGGCGGTCATCGCCCTCGTCGGCGTGGTGGCCTGGAACGTCCTCCTCCAGGGCCAGCTGGATGCCGCGCGCCAGCAGGCCGCCCTGCTGAGCAGCGCGCTGGCCACGGCGGCCCAGGCGGGCAGCGTGACGGCCACGCTGCAGGGCAGCGGCGCGGCCGCCGCCGCATCGGGCTTCGTGGTGGCCGGGACCGGCGGCACGAATTACATGGTGGTCAGCGGGCTGCCCGACCCGGGCGCGGGTCGCACCTACCAGGCGTGGTACCTCAAGGGCCAGACGGCCGTTTCGGCGGGCACGTTCACGTTGGGGACCGACGGGGTCACGGTGGTCGGCATGAGCGCCACGGTCGGGGCCGTGACGGCCGTGGCCCTGACCATCGAGCCGACCGGCGGATCCGACCACCCGACCAGCCAGCCCATCGTCCTGGCGAGCCTGAGCGGCTGATCCAGGGGCCGCCCGGGGCCGGGCAGCGACCTTCGGGCAGTCGCTACGGGCTGCTGGGTGTCGCCGCCTCCACGATCGAGCCGCGACCCTCCGCCTTGGCCGAGGCCAGGGCGTCGGTCGCCGCCCCCAGGAGCTCGGTGCCGGTGGCGCCGTCGTCGGGGAAGCGGGCCACCCCGACACTCAGGCTGACCGGCGGGACGTGGTCGGCGAGGGCCCGGGCCGCGCCGGTGAGGACGCGGCGCGCGACCGTCACGCCGGCCGTGCCGGGGGCAAGGACGGCGAACTCGTCACCGCCGAGCCGCGCGATCGTGTCGACCAGGCGCACCGACTCGGCGAGGGCCGAGGCGACCTGGCGGAGGACGTCGTCGGCGACGTCCGCGCCGCGCTCGCGATCGATCGTCGCCAGCCCGTCGATATCGAAGATGGCCAGGCTGACCGGCGTGCCCTGGCGGCCCGCCCGCACCAGCTCGAGCTCGAGCATCCGCTCGAACGTGCGACGGTTGGCGAGCCCGGTGAGGGCGTCCGTGCTGGCCAGGCGCTCGAACCAGTCCGACCGTTCCACCAGCGCCTGTTCGAGCCGCGCCTGGCGGATCACGGCCGCGGCCAGGTCGCCCACGGCGCTCAGGGCGGCGAGCGGTTCCGCGGCGTCGCCGGGGTCGGTCGTGAAGCCGGCGGTCAGCAGACCCTCCACCTGCTGGGTCCCGTCGGCCGCCTCGGTCACCAGCGGCACATGGGCCAGGGCCTTGATGGTCCCGCCCGCCGCCGGCAGGTCGGTCATCATGGCCGGCGTGACCGTGACCACCGCCGCATGACGGGCTCGCACGGCCCGCCCGACCGCGTCATCCTCCCCGCCATCCCCGACGGCCAGCGGCTCGAGCGTGGCGATGGCGCCGGTCCCGAGGCCCCACGTACCGCCCGCCAGGAGCTGGGCCGCATCCCCGTCGAGGAGGTAGATCACGCTGGTCGCCGCGCCGGCGGCCCGCGCCGCCTGCTCGGCCAGCCCGTCAAGGCGCAGGCCAAGGTCGCCACCGCGCGCCACGAGGCGGCCGCACTCGGCCAGCACGGCGAGGAGGTCACGGGGGGTGGCGGGCACCTCCGGATAGTACCGCGCCGCGGGACCGCGCTCGGGTCGACCGCCACGTCCACCGGCCTATACTCGGGCGGTGAAGCTGGTCATGGCCATCGTCCACGGCGACGATGCCGACGTGCTCGTGGAGGCGCTCCTGCGCAAGGAGTTCCGGGCCACGAAGCTGGCCTCGTCGGGCGGGTTCCTGCGGCGCTCCAACGCGACGGTCATGCTCGGCGTCGAGGACGACCAGGTCGAGGCGGCCCTCCAGATCGTCAAGGACAACTGCACCTCGCGCACCGAGGTCGTCAACCCCATGCCGCCGATCATGGAGCCGGGCGAGTTCTACCTGCCCTACCCGGTCGAAGTGCAGGTCGGCGGGGCCACCGTCTTCGTCCTGCCGGTGGACCGCTTCGAACGGATCTGAGGTCCGGGCCAGCCGTCAGCCGCCCGCGGCCCGACCCTCCGTGATCAGCTGGGCGTAGCGGCCCGCATCCACGTTCCCGCCCGACAGGACGATCACGACGCGGCCGGTCGGCGGCAGCTCCGCGGCGTGGAAGCACCACGCCGCGAGGGTCGTGGCGCCGGACGGTTCCACGACCAGCCGTGCCTCGTCGGCCGCGCGCACCATGGCCCGGCGGATCTCGTCCTCGCTGACGACCTGGACGCCGGTCAGGTAGACCCGCAGGTGGGCCAGGTTGCGGACCCCGATCGAGGCGGGACGCATGCCGTCGGCGATGGTCCGGCCGACCAGGCTCGGTTCCCATCGCACGAGCCGGTCTTCCCGCAGCGAATCGCGCGCGTCGGCGGCCAGCTCGGGCTCGACGCCCCAGACCTGGGCCTCGGGCCGGATCGAGCGGACGGCCGTCGCCACGCCCGAGGCCAGGCCGCCACCGCCGATCGGCACGAGCACCGTCAGGGGCGGCGGCTCGCCCGGTTCCTGGCCGGCCTGCGGCTCGTCAAGGTCGGCGATCTGCTCGACGATCTCCAGGCCGACCGTGCCCTGGCCGGCGATGACCGCATCGTCGTCGAAGGGGTTCACCAGCGTCAGACCGCGCTCGCGCGCCAGCTCGACCGCGCGGGCTGCCCGCTCATCCGACGAGGGGCCGACGAGGACGATCTCCGCGCCGTCGGCACGGACCCGGTCGACCTTGAGCTGCGGCGCGTCGGAGGGCATCACCACGACGGCGTGGACACCCAGCAGGCGCGCCGCCCGCGCGACGCCCTGGCCGTGGTTGCCCGAGGAGTGGGTCACCACGCCCGCGGCACGCGCGGCGGGAGGCAGGGTCGCGATGGCGTTGTAGGCGCCGCGCAGCTTGAAGGCCCCGATCGGCTGGAGCGTCTCCGGCTTCAGCCAGGCCCGCTCCCCGTACGGCAGCAGCGGGGTGCGGATGGTGATGCCGTCCAGGCGGTCCGCGGCGGCCATGATGTCGGCCAGCCCCACGAGCGGTGGGGGCGAGCCGGCGTCGGTCGAGGGGGTCACGCCGGTATACTGCCCGAACCGCCGCCCGCACCGCGTGGCGGCCCATCCGGAGGAGCCGTCGACCGTGCCGCGCGAGGCGCCCACTGCCCCCGCTGAACGGCCCGACGCGCCCCCGACCCCCGCGGCTCGCCGGCCCTCCAAGGTCGACACGATCCGGCCGACCTACGGCTTCGACGACGTCTCGCTGGCCCCGGGCACCGACACGGTCGAGCCGGCCGATGTCGACACCAGCGTGGAGCTGGCCGGCCTGCAGCTGCGGATCCCCATCCTCGCGGCGGCCATGGACGCGGTCGTCGACGCGCGGATGGCGGCCGAGCTCTCGCGCCTGGGCGGCCTGGCCGTCCTGAATCTCGAGGGCGTGCAGGTCCGATACGACGAGCCCTCAGCGATCCTCGAGCGCATCGCGTCGGCCCCTGCCGGCCAGGTCCACGACGTCCTGGCCGAGGCGTATCGCCAGCCGGTGCGTGACGAGTTGGTCGCCCAGCGCCTGGCCGAGTTCCGGGCCGCCGGCGCGGCCGTCGCGGTGGCCGCCACGCCGGCTGCCGCGCGCCGCTTCGGCCCGTTCTGCGCCGAGCACGGCGCCGACCTCTTCCTGGTCCAGTCGCAGGTCTCCAGCGCCCGTCACCTCGCGCGCGGCTACGACCCCCTCGAGCTGGCCGACTTCACGCGCTTCATGCCCATCCCGGTCGCCGTGGGCAACACCACCAGCTTCGACGCCGCGTACCAGCTGATGCACCAGGGCATCGCGGCGATCTTCGTCGGCGTGGGCCCCGGCGCGGCGTGCACGACGCGCGACGTGCTGGGCATCGGCGTGCCGCAGGTCACCGCGGTGAGCGACGTGGCCGCCGCCCGTGACACCTACTTCGACGAGACGGGGCGATACGTGCCGGTGGTCGCCGATGGCGGCATGCGCCGTGGCGGCGAGCTGGCCAAGGCCATCGCCGCGGGGGCCGACCTGCTGATGCTGGGCTCGCCCCTGGCCCGCGCCGAAGAGGCGCCCGGCCGCGGCACCAACTGGGGCATGGCCGCGCCCTCGCCGACGCTGCCGCGCGGCACGCGCATCACCGTCGGCACGGTCGGCTCCCTGGAGCGGATCCTGCTGGGCCCTGCCCAGGTCACCGATGGCACCGAGAACCTGGTCGGCGCCCTCCGCCAGTCCATGGCCGCGCTCGGGGCGCGCACCATCCGCGAGATGCAGCAGGTCGAGATGGTCTACGCACCCGCCGTCGCCGTCGAGGGCAAGTCCTGGCAGCGAGGCCGCTGAGCGCGCGGTAGGGCTCGCGCCGACGTTCCTGGGCACACGCGCCGCCTCGCCGAGCGCGGTCGGCGTCTTCGCACATGACGTGCACAGCTGCGGTCGCCACGCTCCCCGACATCGCCGATCCATGGAGGTCGGCGCCTCATCCGAGCGGGCGACGGCCCACTGGCCTCGTCCGGGACGGTCGCGACGAGCCCTCGGCTGGGTTTCCTCGTCCGCCAAGTCGCGGTGAAGCCGCGAAGGGTGTACTTGACGTGCGATGTCGCCCGCGTCGTTCGCCGCGCCACCCTCCGCCGCGATCCAGGCCGCCCTGGTCTCACTGGCCGTGGAGGTGGGTCGTGCCGTCGGCGAAGCGCGGCAGCGACGCGGCTGGTCGCGTGCCCAGCTCGCGGATGCGGCCGGTGTGTCGAGGTCCCTTGTGTACCTCATGGAGCGAGGTGAGCCGACCTCCATCGAGGCGTACGTCCGCGTCGCCTCGGCTCTCCGGATGCGCCTGGACGCTCGGCTCATCGACCCGCGCCGGCGTGCCGGCCCATCCATCGCTGGTGATCCGGTCCATTCGGCGATGGGGGAGGTCGAGGCGACGCGGCTGCGGGCACGCGCCCTGGAGGTGGCGATCGACGAGCCGTACCAGCACTACCAGTTCGCCGGTCGCGCCGATCTGCTGGCGTGGGATCTCGACCGTCAAGCCCTGCTCCACATCGAGAACCGCACGCGCTTCCCTGATCTCCAGGAGGCCGCCGGGAGCTTCAACGCCAAGCGCGCCTACCTCGCCGACGCGTTCGGCGCTCGGGTCGGGGTCCGGCGATGGACGGCCGTGACCCATGTCATGGCGATGTTGTGGTCGACCGAGATCCTTCATGTCCTGCGGCTTCGCCGCCAGACCTTCCGAGCCCTCTGCCCCGATGGGTCCGCGGCCTTCGCCGCCTGGTGGAGCGGCGCCGAGCAGCCTCGTGGCACGCGGCGCACGCTCGTGCTGTTCGATCCTGCTGCGTCTTCGCGCCAGCGACCATGGGTCGGCGTCGAGGCGCTCGACGGCCTCCGTCCGCGCCACCACGGCTACGCCGACGCCGTCGCCGCGCTCCGGCGGGCTGGGCTCCTTTGACGCCCGTGGGCCCAGTCGCAATGGTCTGAGCCTCACGCAGCCGTCACGGTTTCGCAGGTGATGTGAACGACGGACCGTGCTGCGCGCCCGCGATCGCCGACGAGGGTGCGGGCGATGCCTGGGGCACGCAGGGCTCGCAGCGGAACCACGCTCAGTCGATCCCACTCGACGTCCTGACGGCGACTCGGGAAGGGCCGATCGGACCGTGCCAGCCCACGCGAACCTCCGGCTGTGTACATCACATGTGAAGACGTCGGCTGCTCGAAGGGGTTCGCCAGGCGAGCGGAGCGGTGCGTGCCTGGCTGCCCGGAGCCGGGCACCCGTGGGCTCGCGGCGGGCCGGGCGTTGGCAGGGTCGGCGACAGGAGATGAGTCCCGGCGGGTAGACTGGGCGAGGCGCTGGAGGACACGAGCGGAGGGCTGATTGGCGGACGTGGAGGCGACCCGACGTCGCGGCAAGACGGTCCATGGCGAACCGGCCAACGCCGGCCACCGCGTGCTGGCGCCCGACGACGCGGAGGTGGAGGCGTACCTCGAGACGGCACTGCGCGCTCCAGCCCCCCAACGCGAGGCATCCGATCAGCCACCGGCCGCGGCGAGTCGCGAGCCCGACTCGGTGGTGGTGCTCGATTTCGGCGGCCAGACGGCGCAGCTCATCGCCCGGCGCGTGCGCGAGATGGAGGTCTACTCCGAACTCCTGCCGCATGACACGCCGCTCGACGAGATCCTGGGACGCCATCCCCGCGGCATCATCCTCTCGGGTGGGCCGGCCAGCGTCTACGACCCGGACGCGCCGCGCGTCGATCCGCGTCTGTGGACTGCGGGGATCCCCATCCTGGGCATCTGCTACGGCGTCCAGTTGATGGCTCACGAGCTCGGCGGCGAGGTGCTGCCGGCGGCCCACCGCGAGTACGGCCCCGCGACCGTGACGATCACCGAGGCGGACGGGCTGTTCAAGGACGTGCCCCGTGAGCAGCCCGTCTGGATGAGCCACGGCGACCTCATCGCGCGGCCACCGATCGGCTTCCACCCGACCGCCCTGACGCCCGCCTCGCCGTTCGCCGGCCTGGCCGATCCCGACCGGCGGCTCTACGGCATCCAGTTCCACCCCGAGGTCGTCCACACACCCGCCGGGCGGGACATCCTGCGCAACTTCGTCTTCGGCATCGCCGGCGCTCACGCCACCTGGACCACCAGCGATTTCATCGCCTCGACCGTGGCCGCCATCCGCGAGCGCGTCGATGCCCACGCTGCGGCCACTGGCTCCGAGGGGCGGGTCATCTGCGCCCTCTCGGGCGGGGTCGACTCGGCCGTCGCGGCCGCCCTCGTCCATCGCGCCGTGGGCGACCGCCTGACCTGCATCTACGTCGACCACGGGCTCATGCGCAAGAAGGAATCCGAGCTCCTGCGGGCGACCTTCGAGGCCCACCTTGGCATGCGCCTGGTGATGGTCGACGCCCGCCAGCGCTTCCTTGCCCGCCTGGCTGGCGTCGAGGACCCGGAGGGCAAGCGGCGCATCATCGGTGACGAATTCATCCGCGTCTTCGAGGAGGAAGCGAGCCACCTCGGGCGGATCGATTTCCTGACCCAGGGCACGCTCTACCCCGACGTCATCGAGTCCACCGCGCCGGAGACCAAGGCGGCCCAGAAGATCAAGACCCACCACAACGTGGGCGGCCTGCCGGCCGACCTGCGCTTCCAGCTGATCGAGCCCTTGCGCTACTTGTTCAAGGACGAGGTCCGCGCCGTGGGAGTCGAGCTGGGGCTGCCCGAGGCGATGGTCCAGCGGCAGCCCTTCCCCGGCCCCGGGCTGGCCATCCGCATCATCGGCGAGGTCACCGCGGAGCGGCTGGAGACGCTGCGCGAGGCCGACTGGATCGTCATCGACGAGATCAAGGCGGCCGGCCTGTACCGCAGCCTGTGGCAGAGCTTCGCCATCCTCACGCCGGTCCGCAGCGTGGGTGTCATGGGCGATGGACGCACCTACGCCAACGTGGTGGCCATCCGCGCGGTGACGAGTGAGGACGGCATGACGGCCGACTGGGCCAAGCTGCCGTACGACGTCCTCGGCCGGATCAGCAGCCGGATCGTCAACGAGGTGGCCGGCGTCAACCGCGTCGTCTACGACATCAGCAGCAAGCCGCCGGCCACCATCGAATGGGAGTAGCACGGGAGGCGGCACGGCCGCCCCGGACCATCGGGGGAGTCCCCCCGGACGAAGGGAGGCAGTAGAGTCGCCGCCATGCCCAGGAAGCCCACTCGCCCGTCCGCCCCGCAGGCCGCGCCTCCGCCGGATCCCGAGCCGGTCGCGCCGCCCGCCAACACGCTCGCGCCGCAGGCCGCACCGGCCACGCCCGAGCCTCCCCCGGCCGCGGCCCTGCCGCCCGAACGGGTGGCCGACGAACCGCTCATGGAGCATGGCCAGCCGATGCTCGAGCCGTCGACCGCGTATGAGCTGTCGCCCAAGATCCTGCTGGCCCCCGACGGCGGTGGCGACCGCGCCTTCGCCGCCGACCTGGATCCGGCGGTGCGCGACTTCGGCAGCACCCGCAACATCGTGCGCGTGTGCGAGTGGTGCAACACGCCGCTGTCCGATCCGGACGCGGCCCAGTGCCCGTCGTGCGGCGCCAACCTCAAGCCGCTCGAGCCCGACCAGGAGATCCCCGGCCTCACCACGATGAGCCTCGAGGCCGAGCTCGCCCGCCGCCGCGCGGAGGCCCAGCAACAGGCCACGTCGAACGCGTCCAGCGGCATCTTGCGTTCGGCGGGCTCGATCCTGGGGACCGGCCGCACGACCACGCCGGCCGCGCCCGCCGTGGTCACGCCGCAGGGTCTGCAGCTGGACGACGCCACCATCGAAGAGGCCATCCGCCCGCCCGACGATGCCGTCCGGCGGGCCATGCTCCAGCTGGAGATCGAGGCGCTCAAGGCGCAGGCCCCGGGGGTCGTCCCGGGCGGCATCGACCCGGCCGCCATCGTCGCCGACGCCACGGCTGAGGCAGGGTCGGAGGGGAGCCAGGAGCACCCGGCAGGGACCGCCGATACCTCCGCGGCAGGCCCGCCGGCGGGCGCCTAGACTGCGTCCGTGGCGGCTCGCATGCGGGTCCCCGGACCATCCTTCCTGCGCCCGGCGACGGTGCGTGTCCATGCCGGCGCGGGCCGGCCCGGGCGCGCCGTGGAGGTCGGCATGGCGCCGCCCAGCACGACCGACGACGGGTGGTGGCTGGGCCACGTGTGGGCCAGTGACGCCGGCGGCCTCCTCGACATGATCGACCTGGCGCCCCTTGCCGGGCCCCCTCCCACGCCGCCCCAGGCGGTCATCGGCCCTGTCTTCGCCGGCGCCCTCGCGGGGCTCATCGCCGAGGAGGGCGGGCGCCAGCTCGTCCGGCTGAAGCTGCACCCCGCCCCCGACGAAGCGCGCAGCTGGGAGCGCCCCTGCCTCGTCCAGGTGGCCATCAAATGGGACCCCGTCCGGGCCGCCACGATGCCGGCCGGGGAGCTGGCGACGGCCGTCCAGGAGGCCTTCGGGCGGGCCGTCATGGCCGCCGATCGGGCCGCCTGATGGCGATCGAGATGCCCAGCGTCGCGGCCGCCGGGCGGACGCCCGCGCTGTGGAGCGTGGGGCTGGTCGGCTTCCTGGCCCGCGGCGGCTTCCTCCTGATCCTGCTGCCCATGCTGGCCCTGCCCAGCCCGGTCAGCCTCAGCGTGCTGATCGGACCGGACCTCGTCGACGCCAACGGCCTGTCGGCCCGCGTGGCGGCGCTGCTCGTGCTGGCCGGCGGCCTGGTCGTCCTGGCGCTGGTGGCCGGACTCGTCATGGCGGTGCTTGCCGACATCGCCGCGTTCGAAGGCATCCTCAGCGCGACCGGCGTGGCCGTGCCGTCGCGGGCGAGGCGGCCCCTGGCCCGGCTCGTGGTGAAGCTCCTGGCGCTGCAGCTCGCGGCAGCCGTGCCGTTCCTGATCGCCCTCGTGCCGACCGTTGCCGTGATGGCCGGGGTCATACGCCAGGAGATCCTGCTGCCGAGCGATCAGGGCCTGCCGCTCTGGTGGCGCGTCGTCGAGAGCACCTGGCCCTGGCTGGTGGTGGTCGCCGCGACCGTCCTGCTGGCGAGCCACATCTACTCCGTCGTGGGCCGTGAGCTGCTCGCGCGGCACGTCGGACTGCTGCCGCCGACGCCAGGGTCGAGCGCCTTGCGGCGCGTCCTGGGGGCGCCGGCGGCCCTCCTCCGGCGGCCCGGCCGAGCGGTGGCCGCGAGCGTCGCCGTGTGGGCCGTCGGTATCTGCGGCGCCGTCGTCGCCGCGGCCCTGATCGCCCTCGGATGGACCATCGCCCAGGTGGCCTACCTGTCGCCGCCGACGGGCGCCACGGTGCTCGCGACCGTGGCCACGTGGATGGCGGCGGCGGCCGGGACGGCCGTGCTGGTGGGCCTCCTCGGCGCCGCACTCGTCCTGCTGGGCGCGACCGCGGCGATGCGATCGGCGCTGCTGACCAGGGCGGCCGTCGGCGGCCGCGGGCTCGCCTGATGGACCCGTCCACGGCCATGCCCTTCGCTGGCTCCTGCGCGACCTGTGGCGCGCCCCTCCAGGCGGGCCGAGCGGCGTGCCCGGAATGCGGTGCGCCGGTGGCGAGCCCGGGCACCGGTGCCTCGCCGACCGATGGCGGAGCGGGGTGGCCCAAGGTGACCCCCGAGGCCAGGCCCGATCTGCGGCCGCCGGGGCCCAACCAGTGGTACTCGGATCGCTTCCGCGCGGTCGCCACAGGTGCTCCGGACCCAGCCGCGTCGCCGCGCGGCCCGGCCGCGCCGGGGGTCGCCGGGGTCTTCAGCGACCTGCCCTTCCAGGCCCCACCCGTCCCGGTGGGCTGGCTGGTCGTGGTCGGTACGTGGGTCTCGGCGGTCGCCTTCGTGCTGCCCTGGGCTTCCGCGAACGGCCTGGGCTACCTTGAATCGTGGGGCCTCTACAAGCCGAGCCACGTGCTGGCGTTCTTCCTCGTCATCGTCATCGCCCTGCTGGCCATCCTGCCCTTCCGGGTCCCGCCGCTCGTCCGCCTGGGCCTCATCCCGTTGCTCCTCGGCGCCTTCGAGGTCGGCCTGTTCTGGGAATGGGTCGGCAGCCAGTCGCTGGGCATCGGCATCTGGGCCCTGATCGTCGGCGCCGTCCTGTGCGTCGTCGGCGGCATCGCCGTCGCGTCACGGCTCGTCGAGCCGCCGCGTCCTACCTGAGCACGAGGGGCCCTCTGCTACACTCGGCCCCGGTTGGAGGGAGGTCGGCGCCGCGACGCGCGGCTGCTCGGCCGTTGGCCGCTACCTTGGAGGCTCTCGCCCCGCCCCGATGAACCAGATCCTCGATGCGATCAGCGGCGCCTTCGGGACCTTCTTCGCCGATCCGACCATCCAGCTGATCCTGCGCGCGATCGGCTTCTACATCGTCTTCATCTGGCTCGCGACGGCCTACTACGCCTACCGTGACATGAGCCATCGCACGACCAACCCGATCGCGCCGTATCTCGCCGCGGCGCTGATCATCCTCTTCACGCCCATCCTCTTCGTCTTCGCCTTCGTCCTCTATCGCATCCTGCGGCCGCAGGAGACGGTCGCCGACGCCCAGGAGCGGGCCCTCGCCGAGGAGGCCATGCTGGTCGAGGTGGAGCGCCAGGCGCATTGCGCCAACTGCGGGCGAGCGGTCCACGCCGACTGGATCATCTGCCCCACCTGCCGCAACCGCCTGCGCCGCTTCTGCCCCAACTGCAGCAACCTGGTGGAGCTGGACTGGAGCCTCTGCCCGTGGTGTGGCAAGGACTTCGAGCGGCCGGAACAGCTGCCCGAGCGGGTGCGCGCCGGCCGCCCGGTGCGGCCGGGCACGGTCCCGGCTGGCAGCGTGACCACGGCCCAGGTGCTCGCTGCCGCCAGTGCGGCCGCCCCCCGGACGACCGCGCCCGCCGCGGTCGCACCGTCCGCGCCGGCCCCGGCGGTTCCGGCGGCTGCTGCCGCCGCCCCGAAGGTGCCGGCCATGCCTGTCGGGGCCAAGCCGGTGGCGCCGCCCGTCGCGGTGGTGCAACCCGAGATCAGCCCGGCCCTCGCGCCATCGATGGCGGCCACGACGGCGGCCCTGGCGGCCGCGCCGCCGGCGGTCGAGGCGGTGCCTCCGGTGTCGCCGACCATGCCGGTGGAGGCCAAGCCGGAGACGCCCGCGGCCCGGACCGTGCGGGTCCGTGCGCCACGCCTCAAGGGTGCGACGGACGGGCCGGCTCGGCGTAACCCTGGCCCGCAGGCGCAGTGACCGCAGGCCCGCCAGCGGCCGACGAACCGGAGTCATCGGGCGCCCCTGGACCCGGCCCCGACCCAGCCCCGCCGAGCGGGCCGCCCGGCGCCAGGACCTTCTCCATCGAGGGTCGGGCCGCCCCAGGGCTGTACGTCAGCGGCTGGTTCCTTGGCCTGGTCGGCGCGCTGCTGATCGTCCTGGCCGTCTTCGATGCGGCCGGCGCGGCGGCGATCGTCTTCGCCGGGGCCGGGTTGGTGGCCCTCGTGGTCGCCTTCTCCGCCGCCTGTGGGTACCAGCTGGTCGCGCGCTCGAGCCGGCCGGAGGGGACGTACCGCGGCCCGTCGCCGCTGCTGCTGCTGGGGTTCGTGCTGGCCCTGTCCACCCTGGTGGAGCTATGCATCGGGCTGACCGGCGTCGTCGAGGAGCGCCCCACGCTGACCTTCCTGCTCGCCGTGCTGATCCCGGCCGCGGTCTACCTCACCGCGGTGCACCTCTTCGCCGTGCGGGGCGGCGCCATGACGTGGTCCGGCATCGCCCGTCTGCGGCCGGGCCCCCCGGTGCGCCGGCTGGGGGACTGGCTGGTCGGCGCTGCGGCGGGCATCTCGCTGGTCCTGCCGGTGCTCATCGGCTCGGCGGCGCTCACGGCCATCCTGGGGACGGCGCCCGACTCGAGTCTGCCGCGACTGACGGGCGCGGTGGACGGCCTCGTCATCGCCCTGGGGGCAGTGCTGATCGCCCCGGTCGGCGAGGAGATCTTCTTCCGCGGCTTCGTCTACAGCGCGTGGCGCCTCGACCTCGGCGTCACGGCGGCGATCCGCCGCTCGGCGATCCTCTTCGCCGCGGTGCATGTCCTCAACGTGGCCGTCAGCCCGCAGGATCCCCTCGCCAGCATCGGCGCCCAGCTGCTCATCCAGTTCCTGATCATCGTGCCGGCCGGCCTCCTGCTGGCCTTCATGTACGAGCGGCGCGGCCTCGCCGCATCGCTGGGGGCCCACATGGCCTACAACGGCGGGTTGCTCTTCCTCGCTGCGCTCGCGACGCGGGCGGTGCAGGGCGCCTGAGCCCGGCGCGGCCGGCGACTCCGGCGACAAAGGCGGCGCTAAGCGGCGCGTGAGTCGGCGGCGAGTGCCGCCGCCTACGATCGCTCGGCTTTCGGGTCCGGAGGGCGGGGAATCGGCGGGCTCGTCGTCCGGGCCCGAGAGCTCCGACGAGGACCCTGTCGCGCTCGTCCGCCCCGCCGCCGCCGCTCATCGCCGGGAGGAGGATCGTGGCCTCGCCACCGCACCGCCTGCGCGACCTGCCACCGGAGGAGCGGCCGCGTGAGCGCCTCGCCCGTCGCGGTGCGGCGGGCCTCTCCGCCGCGGAACTGATCGGGCTCGTATGGGGCAGTGGCTCGCCCGGACGGTCGGCGGTGCAGGTGGCGACGGAGGCGCTGGCCACGGCCGGCAGCCTGAGCAACCTCGCCGCAGCCAGCCCGCCCGAGCTGGAGACCATCTCCGGCATCGGTGGGGCGCGCGCGGCGCAGCTCACCGCCGCATTCGAGCTCGGCCGTCGGCTGCTGGCGGACTGGCCGGCGGGACGGCTGACGGTCCGTGCGCCGCGTGACCTGGCCGACCGGCTGATCCTCCAGATGGGGCGCCTGGAACGCGAGGAGCTGCGCGTCGTCGTGCTCAACACACGCAACGCGGTGCTGGCCATCGAGACCGTCTACCGCGGCAACGTCTCCACGGCCCTCGTGCGCGTCGGGGAGCTCTTCCGCGACGCGATCCGCCAGCACGCCGCCGGCCTCATCCTGGTGCACAACCATCCATCGGGCGATCCGGCGCCGAGCCCGGACGACCTGCACCTGACGGCCGAGGCGGTGGCGGCCGGGCGCCTGCTGGACGTGCCGGTGCTCGACCACCTGATCATCGGCCACGAGGCGTTCATCAGCCTCCGCGACCGGGGCATCCCGTTCGATCGAGGGGGCCAACGCTGAGGCGGCGGGTATACTGCGCACGCCCGTCCGTCCGGCCGAGCCGGCGCCCGCGCCCCGGCGCGTCGACGGGTCTCCGTCACGACCCGCGAAGCCGCGACGCCGTCTCCCGCCCGGCGCAACGACCGATCGATCATCCCCGCTTGCAGGACCCGCCCACCAGATGCTCGACGCCTTCCTCGGCCTCTTCTCGCGCGATATCGGCATCGACCTGGGCACGGCCAACACGCTCGTCCACGTGCGTGACCGCGGCATCGTCATCAGCGAGCCGAGCGTCGTGGCCATCGACGCCAAGACCAAGCGCGTGCTGGCCATCGGCGCGGAGGCCAAGCGCATGGTGGGGCGCACGCCGGCCAACATCATCGCCGTCCGCCCGCTCCGCGACGGGGTCATCAGCGACTTCGACGTGACCGAGCAGATGATCAAGTACTTCGTCCACCGGGTGCACGACCGGGTCGGCCTCATCCCCCGCCCACGCATGCTGCTGGGCATCCCCTCGGGCGTCACCGAGGTGGAGAAGCGCGCCGTCCGCGACGCCGCCCTCAACGCCGGGGCCCGCTGGGCGCGGCTCATCGAGGAGCCCATGGCGGCCGCCATCGGGGCGGGCCTGCCGGTCGGCGAGGCCTCGGGGTCGCTCATCGTCGACATCGGCGGCGGGACGACCGAGGTGGCGGTCATCTCGCTCGGCGGGATCGTCGTCAGCCGCAGCATCCGTGTCGGCGGCGACGAGATGGACCAGGACATCGTGGCCTACGCCCGCCGCGAGTACAACCTGCTCCTCGGCGAGCGCACCGCGGAGGACATCAAGATCGCCGTCGGCTCGGCCTATCCGGGCGACCACGACGAGCAGCACGTGACCCTCCGCGGGCGCGACCTGCTGACCGGCCTGCCGCGCGCCGTGGACATCGGCGCCGACCAGGTGCGCGACGCGATCGAAGGGTCCGTCCAGCAGATCGTGGACACGATCAAGGACACCATCGAGGAGACGCCGCCCGAACTGGTGGCCGACATCATGGACCAGGGGGTCGTCCTGGCCGGCGGCGGGGCGCTCCTGCAGGGCCTGGACCGTCGAGTCGCGGAGGCGACCCAGATGCCCGTCCACGTCGCGGATGATCCCCTGACCTGCGTGGCCCGCGGCACGGGCAAGGTGCTCGAGGAGCTCGACTCGATGTCCCGCACCCTGGTGGCCGAGACCTACGCCCGGCCCCCGCGCTAGGGCGCCCCGTGTTCGCCACCCGCGTCGCGCGCCGCCGGGCCGTCACCTTCACCGTCCTGGTGGCCGTCTCGCTGCTCCTCCTGGCCCTCAGTGACACCGCGCCGCTGCAGGACCTGCGGCAGGGCCTGGGCTACGCCGCCACCCCCATCCAGGCCGCCCTGTCGGGCTTCACGCGCGGGGTCACCTCGGTCTTCGGCGCCATCGCCGACCTGGACCGCCTGCGCCTGGAGAACGACCAGCTGCGCGCCCAGAACGAGGCCCTGACCGAGGCCAACGCCCAGCTGCAGACCGTCCGGACCCAGGACGACCAGCTGGCAGCGCTGCTCAAGGTCCAGTCGACCCTCCAGCACCAGACCGTGGCCGCCACCGTCGTCGGCCGCGGCATCACCGCCACCGAGCGCGTCATGACCATCGATCGCGGCACGCAGGCGGGCCTGGCCGTGGGCGACAGCGTGCTGGGGCAGGGGGGCGCCCTGGTCGGGCAGATCTACGACATCGGGCCGGACTACAGCCGCGTCCTCTTGCTGAGCGACTCGCGCCTGACCGTCACCGGCATGACCCAGTCGACGCGGGCGACCGGCGAGGTCGTGGGCCAGCTGGGCTCGACCCTGGCCATGGAGGACATCTCGGCGACGGCGACCGTCGTGCCGGAGGACCTCGTGGTGACCGCAGGCATCGACCTCGGCAACGGCTTCCGCTCGCCCTTCCCCAAGGGCCTCCTGATCGGCCGGATCGTGGACCTGCACACGGATCCGAACGCGGTCGTCCAATCCGCGGTCGTGGCCCCGGCCGCCGACCTGGACGCGCTGGAGTTCGTGCTCGTCATCACCGACTACGACGTCTCGCTGCCGGGCGCGTCCCCGGCCGCCAGCGCCTCCCCCGGCGCGTCCGCATCCAGCCCGGCTCCGTCGGGCGGCACGGGCGGGAATCCACCGATCGAGCTGCCGAGCCCGAGCCTGGGGCCCTGAGCCTCAGGGCAGCGGGATGATGAGCCGCTGCCCCGGTTCGATGTGGTTGGGGTCCTTGAGCCCGTTGGCGTCCACGATGGCCTGGACGGTGACGCCGAAGCGGGCGGCGATGGCGGACAGGATGTCGCCCCGCTGGACGATGTAGATCGTGCTCGATGACCGCGGCGTCGGCGAGGGCCCGGGCGACGCGGTGGCCAGGGGCGACCTGCTGGGGCTGGGGGTGAGGGAGCTCGAGGCGGCGGGCGCCGGCGTCGGCGAGGCGGCGGGTGTGGTCGCCACCGCCCCACCCGGCGCCGGCACGTCGACGAGGGCGGGCACGAGGAAGGCGCCCCCGAAACCGAGTGCGGCAGCCAGCAGCACCAGCAGCAGGACGGTCGCGATGGCGCGCCAGGGGCCGCGACGTGGCGGCGCGGGCGCGGCCGGCTCGTCCTCGGATGCCGGCTCCGCGACCTCCGCCGCCGGCTCGGGGAGTCCGGCCGCAGGTATCGCCGGCTCCGCCAGGTCGGGTGCCGGCGCCGGCTCGGCCGCCTCGGTCCCGGCCGCCGGCTCCGCCACCGGGCCAGCCGCCGTCACGGCAGCCAGGATGGCGGCGCTCGTCTCGCCGGAAGTCCTGGCCGCATCGGCGGGCGCGTCGGCGGGTGGGTCGGCCGGCGCGTCGCCGCCCGTGGCCTCGCCGTCCACCGGGAGCGGCTCGGGCTGGACGTCGACGGCCTCGGAGGGTATGGTCGGCGAGGTGCCATCCGGCGGTGCCGAGGACGCGGTCGGATCGGCTGGTTCCTGGGACACGTGGCCTTCCCATCGGACGGTGCGATGCGGTGAGGTCGCCCATGCTGCCATACCCCCGTGGTCCCATGGGGCCATGGGCTGCGGGACCATCTCGGCATAGCCGCGGGTGAGTGCAGGGCCCACCCTGTCCTTCCCGTCGCAGACGCCGGGCCCAGGGCCGACCTGCGATCACCGGGCATACCGGAGGCAGAGCATTGGCCGAACCCACGGGTCGCCGCACGCGGCCGGCCCTCATCGCCGCAGCGCTCCTCGCGCTCGTGGCGACCGGCTGGTCGGGCGCCGCGGCGTCGCCGGCACGGGCTGATGGGGCACCCGCCGCTCCCCGTGCCGTGATCATCGTGGGTCCGACCGAAACCCAGACCAACGGCTACATCGATGACGCCCAGGCCGTGGCCGCCGACGCGGCCAGCCACGGCATGGAGGTCGTCAAGCTCTACTCCAGCTCCAGCTACAACACCCACGCCCGCCCGGGCACGGGCGGAGTCCTGGCCGCCACCTGGCAGAACGTCGTGCAGTACGTCAACGGCGCGGACGGGGGACCCAAGGCCACGATCGTGGCCTACATGGGCCACGGCAACGGATGGCCCAACCCGTACCCGCCGGGCTACATGATGCCCGACCGCGTGGACGGGTTCGTCCTCGACTACAGCGCCGGCACGCCGTGCGCCAGGGGCGGTACGAGCAACTACTGCGGCGAGGGGCCCATCGGCGCCAGCCTCCGCCCGAATCCCAACGCCGTCGTCCTGCTCAACCACCTCTGCTACGCCAGCGGCGACAGCGAACCACAGAACGGGACGCCGACCGTGGGTGTCGCCGAGCAGCGGGCGGACAATTACGGGGCCGGCTTCCTCAAGGCCGGCGCGGCGGCCGTCTTCGCCTACGGCATCTCTGACGTGCGCCCCGTCATCGACGCCATCTTCACGACCCACCAGTCGCTCGACGACGTCTTCATGAGCACCGGCTACTACGGCACCGCCGACATCCGCTTCGGTTCGTCGCGCGTCCTCGACAGCGACGTCCACATGGACCCGCATGCCAAGACGGCCGGCGCTGATCCGTACTACCGCTCGGTCGTCGGTCGGCTCGCCGTGACCACGGATCAGGTGCTCGGCGGGCCCGCCCCGGCGCCCGATCCCGACCGCTGGGCCGGCTCCGACCGCTACGGGACGGCCCAGGCCATCGACGACAAGAGCTTCCCCAACGGCCCGACCCCGGTCGTGTTCGTGGCCAGCGGCGCCGCGTTCCCCGACGCCCTGGCCGGGGCCGCCGCCGCGGCCAGGCAGCATGCGCCGCTCGTCATCACCTCACCCGACGGCCTGCCCGCATCCAGCAAGGCGGAGCTGGACCGCCTGAAGCCGCAGCAGATCGTCATCCTGGGCGGGCCGGCCGGCGTCTCGGCGGCCGTCGAGCAGCAGCTCGATGCCATCGTCGCGGATCCGGCCAACGACGTCCGCCGCATCGCGGGCAGCGACCGCTACGCGACGGCCGGGGCCATCGCCACCACCTTCTTCACCGGCCCCGTCCCCGTCCTCTACATCGCCGACGGGCTCAACTTCCCCGACGCCCTCGCCGGGGCGGCCGCGGCCGGCCACTTCGGGGCGCCCATCCTGCTGGTCGCTCCCACCGCCGTCCCCGATGCCACCCTGCAGGCCATCAAGACCCTGGCGCCCAAGGCGATCAAGGTCCTGGGCGGCACGGCCAGCGTCAGCGATGCGGTCATGGCCACGGTCGGGGCCGCCGCGAAGGTCACCCCGACGCGCCTGGCGGGCGCCGATCGCTACGCCACCGCGGTCGCCATCTCGCAGGACACCTACCCCGGCAACCCCAGCGTCGGCACGCTGTATGTCGCGTCGGGGGCGAACTTCCCCGATGCCCTCGTGGGCGCGGCCCTTGGCCAGCCCCTCGTCCTGGCCCAGGGCCGCACGGTGGCCTCGAGCGTGCTGGCCGAGGTGACCCGCCTCGACCCCGGTCGGATCGTGTTCCTGGGTGGACCGGGGTCGATCAGCTACACGGTGGTCCTCGCCATCAGGGGTGCCGCACCCAGCGCGACCTGACCGCTCGCCGACGTCCGGCGGGCCCCCGACACACGGAGACCCGACGCTTCGTACCAGGACCATCGTGGGGTGGGGCCCGCCCCGCCCGATGCCTATGGTGCGTCTCGTCACCATTCCCAGGAGGTCGGCATGGCCAACCTGCTGACGCACCGCCACCTCCGGGTCATTCTGGGCCTGCTGGTGGCGACCGCCCTCATCGCCCCCGCCGTGGCGGCCGTCGCACCCGCCGCCGCGTTCCCGCCACCCGCCACGCCGGCTGCACAGGCGCCGACGACCGGCCAGCTCGACCCCGGTCCCGTCGCCCCCGCCGCCCCCAGCGGCGACGGCCCGGCAGCGCCCTCGGACGCTTCCCCGGTCGTGACCGCCAAGGCCGAGCCTCCGGACCCGGGACCATCGACCGAGTACCTGGATGCGATGGCCCATGCGGCGATGCGCCCGGTCTTCGCGCCAGGCGGACCGGCCACGACTCCCCTTGAAGCCGCCAGGTCGGCAGCCGTGAGCGGGTCGGCGGCCCTCACGTCATCGACGACGCGGTCCACGACGGCCGGCCTGCGACGTGAGGTCCTGGGCTTCCTGCCCTACTGGACGCTCGGCAGCCGGGACCTGCGGCTCGACTACACGACCCTCTCCACCATCGCCTACTTCGCCGTGACCGCCGGCCCGGACGGTCACCTCCAGACGCGAGACCCGGACGGCACCTCCAGCGTCGGCTGGGCCGGCTGGACCAGCCGGGCCATGACCGCGGTGATCAACGCCGCTCACCGCCACGGCACGCGGGTCGTCCTCACCGTGGAGCGGTTCGCCTGGACCAGCGGCCAGGCCGCCGACACGACCGCGCTCCTCTCCAGCAGCACGCTCCGGGCGCGGCTGGCGGCCGAGATCACCAAGGCCGTCCACGACCGCAGCGCGGACGGGGTGAACCTGGACTTCGAGCCCATCCCCGCGGGCCAGGCCGCGGCCTACGTGGCCTTCGTGCGGCAGCTGCGCGCCGACCTGAACGCCCGCCGGGCCGGCTACGAGCTGACCTTCGACGCCACGGGCCGCCCCGACAGCTACGACATCGCGGGTCTCACGGCACCCGGTGCGGCCGACGCGGTGATGGTCATGGGCTACGACTACCGCGGCGCCGGCAGTGCGACCGCCGGGTCCATCGATCCGCTGGCCGGCCCGATGTACGACCTGACCGACACCGTCGACGCCTACCTCGCCCGCACCGCCCCGGGCAAGATCATCCTCGGCGTGCCCTACTACGGCCGCGCCTGGAGCACCAGCGGCAGCGGCCCCAACGCGCCGACGCTTGCCCCGTCGAGCCACAACGGGTACTCGGTGTCCGCCACCTATGCCCAGTCGGTCGCCCTCGCCGCGGCGCACGGCCGGCGCTACGACGGCCTCGAGCAGAGCGCGTGGACGGCCTACTCGATGGCGCCGTGCTCCGGCTGCTCCAAGGTCACGCGGGAGCTGTACTACGACGACGCGGCCAGCCTTGGCCAGCGCTACGACATGATCAACCGCAAGGGCCTGCGCGGCGCCGGCATCTGGGCCCTGGGCTACGACGGCACCCGCCCCGAGCTGGCCGCCGAGCTGCGGGCCAAGTTCATCACCGACACGACGGCGCCGGTCGTCGGCCTCGTGGCGCTGCCGGCCACGACCGGCGACCTCGGGTTCACGGTGGCCTGGCGCGGTGCCGATGACCGCAGCGGCCTCGCCTGGTTCGACGTCCAGGTCTCCGTGGACGGGGGTGCCTGGAAGGCCTGGCTGACCCACGTGAAGGTGACGAGCGCCATGTACCCGGGGGTGCAGGGCCACGGCTATGCCTTCCGGGTGCGGGCCGCCGACGGGCGCGGCAACGTCAGCGCCTTCAACGTCGGCAGTGTCTACACGTCCACGCCCACCCTGCGGGCGGGCGGCTTCGCCCAGGTCGTGGCCGACGGTGTGAACGTGCGGGCGGCTGCGGGCACCGGCGCGCCCGTCGTCCTCCAGGCGTCGGCCGGGACGGACGTGGCCATCATGGCCGGACCCGTCAACGCCGGTGGCCTGCGGTGGTTCCAGGTGGCCCTGCCCGTGACCACGTGGGGCCCCACGGCCGACCAGGAAGCCGGCGTGTGGATCGCGGCGGCGGTCGGCTCGACGACGTATCTGGTGCCCATCCAGGCCCCCAACGCGACGCGGGTGAGCGCGCTCATCACCGGCTTCTCCTTCGCTGGCGCCGGCGTGTCGAGCCTGGGGCCGGCGGGGGCGTCTCTCCGCTCCTTCAGTCCCAACGGCGACGGCCACGGCGACACGCTGCGCATCGACTGGACCGACACGGCGGCCCTGGGGGCCATGACCCTCAACGTCTTCCGGGCCGACGGCAGCTTCGCGGGGCCCGTGCCGATCGGCGACCGTGGGGCCGGGCCCCAGTCGTTCGCGTGGAACGGCCGGGTGGGCTCGACCCTGCTCGCCAGCGGCACGTACGTCGTGCAGCTGGTCGGGCGTGACGCCGGCGGCCTGCACCATGGGCCGACCACGATGGCGGTCGGTCCGCTCCAGCTCAGCCTCTATGGCGTGACGCTCCACCATGTCGGCACCGAGCGCCTGGCCGGGCCGGACCGCTACGGCACCGCCGCGGCCATCAGCGCGACCTTCGCCCACCCGGGCGTCCCGGTCGTCGTGATCGCCTCGGGCGCGGGCTTCGCCGACGGCCTGGGCGCCGCTCCTGCGGCCGCCGCGATGCATGCCCCGTTGCTGCTCGTCCAGCCCGGCGCGATCCCGCCGGCCACCGCCGCCGAGCTGGCGCGTCTGCGCCCCGGTCGGATCGTGATCGTCGGAGGCACGGTATCGGTGGCTCCATCGGTCGCGCAGGGTCTGGCCAGGTACACCTCGGGCGCCGTCACCCGGATCAGCGGAGCGGACCGCTTCGCGACGGCGGCGGCCGTGTCGGCGGCCGTCTTCACGGCCGGTGTGCCGGTCGCCTACGTCGCCGACGGGCTGTCCTTCGCCGACGGCGTGGCGGCCGCGGCGGCTGCGGCGCACCTGCACGGACCGCTGCTGCTGACGCAGCCAGGGGCGCTGTCGCCGGCGACGATCGCGGAGCTGCAGCGCCTCAAGCCGGCGCGCATCGTGGTCGTCGGCGGCAACGGGGCCGTGTCACCGGCGGTGGCGGCGGCGCTCACCGCGCTCACCGGCGGCCCGGTCACCCGACTCGGCGGCCCCGATCGCTACGCCACTGCGGCGGCCGTGGTCGATGCCACCTTCGGTTCCGCGGTCGCGGTCTACGTGGCGGGTGGACTGGCGTTCCCCGACGCCCTGGCCGGCGCCGCCCTGGGGCAGCCGCTGCTGCTCGTGCCGCCCGGCGTGGTCCCGGGGTCGGTCGTGCAGGCGGCCGTGGCCCGGCATGCCCTGCGGGTCGTGGCCCTGGGCAGCACCGCCGGCGTGTCGGCGGCGACCCTCGCCTCGCTCCAGGTCGCCCTGGGCGGCTAAGACGCCGGGCCGGTGCACGGCACGGCCGCCGGTCGCGCCGTTGGCGCGGGGTACACTCCCGGCCATGCCCGAACCGGTGCCCGATCCGTATGCCGGCACGTGGGTCGTCGTGCCGACCTACGACGAGGCCGAGAACCTGCGCGGGATCGCCGCGGGGATCCTGGGCCGGCTGCCCGGCGCCCACCTCCTGGTGGTCGACGACGATTCGCCTGACGGCACGGGCGACCTGGCCGACGCCCTGGCCGCTGCCGACCCCCGCGTGTCGGTCTGCCACCGACAGGCCAAGGCCGGGCTGGGCCCGGCCTACCTGGAGGGCTTCGGGGTGGCCCTCACCGCGGGCGCCGAGCGGATCGTGCAGATGGATGCGGACTGGTCGCATGATCCGGCCTACCTGCCCACCCTGGTCGATGCGCTCGACCGGGCCGACCTGGTCATCGGGTCGCGCTACGTGAAGGGCGGCGGCGTGCGCGACTGGGGCGTCGTGCGCCGGTTCATCTCGCGCGGCGGCTCGCTCTTCGCGCGTACGGTCCTGACGCTGCACCAGCACGACCTGACGGGCGGCTTCAAGGCCTGGCGTGCGGCCACCCTGGCCGGCCTGCCGCGGGAGGGCATCCATGCCGGCGGGTACGTCTTCCAGATCGAGATGACCTACCTGGCGAGCCGCCTGGGGGCCCGCATCGCCGAGGTGCCGATCGTCTTCACCGACCGGCGCGTCGGCGTCAGCAAGATGTCGCGGGGCATCGTGCGCGAGGCGTTCTTCGTCGTCCTCCGGCTGCGGTGGGACGAGCTGCGGGGCCGCGGGGCCCTTGCGGCCGCCCGCGCCCGTGGTCGGGCCGACCTCGGCCCCGGCTGAGCCTGCGGAAGTGCCAAGGCCCGGCTCCTCGCCGGCCGCCCGCGCCGCGAGTCCGGTGCGCCCGGCGGGCACGCGCGTGGTCATCGACCTGCGGCCGCTCCAGGAGCCGGAGCGCACGCCGATCACGGCGGCCTACCTGGACCGCCTGATGCACGCCTTCGCGGCCCGGCCGCTCGAGCACGAGTCGTTCGTGGCCGTGCTGCGCACGATGCGCGAGGATCCGTCGGACGCGCTCGAGGCGGCCGGGCTGCCCATGGCCGGTCGCCGCCGCGTCCCGCCCACGGCGCGCGTCTTCCGCTCGGCGGGCCTCACCCTGGACTCGTTCCTGCTGCGCGGCGCGGAGGTCGGCACGACGTGGCGGGCGATGGAGAGCGGAGCCGCGGGAGCCATCTACCACACGGCCGGCGGCGCCGCGCCGCTGGCGTCCGGGCTGCCCGTCGTGGCCACGCTATTGGATCTGGCGCCGTGGGAGCTGCCCGAGGTGTACGCGGCCAGCCCGGCCGCGCGGTTCGGCCATCGGCTGCGGGCCCGGGTCCTGCACGACGCGGTCCGCCTCATCGTGTGCTCGCGGGCCACGGCCGAGAGTGCGCGGCGTCTGCTGCGGATCCCGGCCGAACGGATCGCGGTGGTGCCGTTGGCCCCCGACGAGGCCTTCCAGCCGGCGGCCGCCAGCGCCGACCGGGTCCAGGCCCTGCGCGCCAGGCTGGCCCTGCCGGAGCGCTATCTCGTGTTCGCCGGCCGCTACGACGCGCGCAAGGACCTGGGGACGCTCTTCCGCGCCCTCGGCGCCCTGCGCGACGAGGAGCCCGTCCGGGGCACCGAGGCCTGGCCGCCGGTCCTCGTGCTGGCGGGAGCGCTCGGGTCGGACGAGTCGGACTCGGTCGGCCTGGCGCGCGCCGCGGCACGCCATGGGGTAGGGGACCTCGTGCGTCAGGCCCCGCGCCTCGGGCCGGCCGAGCTGGCGACCCTCGAAGGCGGCGCCCGGGCGGTCGTGTTCCCCGCCGTCAGCGAGGGGACGGGACTCGTCGTCCAGGAGGCTCTCGCCGTGGGCACGCCGGTGGTCGCCTCCCGCGTCGGCCCGCTGCCCGAGCTGGTGGGCAAGGCCGGCATCGTCGTCGAAGCCCGCGACCCCGACCGGCTCGCCGCTGCGCTGCGCGTCATGTGGGCCGACGAACGGGTGCGCGGTCCCATCGCCCGCGCCGCCCAGACGCGGGCCCATGGGCCGCGGCGCAGCTGGGCCGATGTGGCCGAGGAGACCCGGGCGGTCTACGCCGCGGCCGCGGCCGAAGTGCCGAGCGGAGGACCCACCACGGGCTCGTGACGGGTCAGTCGCGACCCGGACCGGGCGGCGGCGGTGGCGGCAGGCTGCCGATCTTGTAGGTGATGGCCGTCCCGGTGGCCACGACCTGGAAGAAGATCTGGCCGCGCACCAGGGGCACCGGCTGGCCGGCCTGCGGCCCGCTGGCGTACTTCAGGAGCGTGGGCGCCGTCATGCTGGCCTTGGACCAGACCGCCTTGACGACGCGCCCGTCGTTGAAGACGAGGGCGTTGCCGTGGCCCACGTACCCCAGCTCGAGGCGGTGCTTCTCCTGGTTGGTGCCGGCGCCCGGGGCGTTCACCAGCGGGCCCACCGACATCATCAGCACGACCACGTTGGCCGGCGCGACCGGCTGGTTGGTCCCGGCGTCGACCTGGACCTTGGCGCCGGTCACCGCGCGGCGGTAGCGGTCGGTGGCCGGGTCGTACGTGTAGCTGATGCGGTTGGCCAGGTAGGGCACGACGATCGAGCCGCTCACGGGCCGCTGCGACGGCAGGGCGTCGTCCTTGAAGGTGTACGGCGACACGGTCTGCGGGGCCGTCGCCTTGAGCCGCGTCTCGAGCAGGTCCATCTTCGCCGTCGAGGTGTAGACGTTGTGCGGCGCGGCGCGCGTCGTGATGCGCCACAGGTAGCCCGCCGACCCGCCCCAGCGGAACTCGTCGGCGTCGTAGATGGTCTTGCCCGCGTTGGCGTGCAGATAGGCCAGCGCGTTCGGCGCACCACCCACGTGGACGTACATGGCCCTCCATTCGGTGGCCCACGCGACGAAGTAGAGGCGGCTGCTGCGGACCGGCCCGATGGCCGGGGCGTCGGTCGTCTGGAAGATGGCCATGTAGCGCGGGATGCCGCCTTCGGCGGGCGCCTGCCACACGATGTCGGCGCTGGCGAGACCGGACTGCGGCCGGGCCGCGGCCTGGTCGTCGATCGTCACCGCGAAGGGGTGCCGCGTGGCCAGCGCCGCCTGGCTCGCCAAAAGCCACACGCCGTCGGTGGTCGCCGCCACCGGCGGTGGCGTCGGCGTCGGGCTGGGCGTCGGCACGGGGCTGGCGGTCGGGGGGGTCGTGGCGCTGGGGGCGGCGGAAGCGGGCGTGGCCGAGGGCGAGACGACCGCCACGAGGCTGGGCGTGGAGTTGGCGCCGGGCGTGCCGAGCGCCCCCGATGCCAGGAGCGCGCCGCCGATGACCACGACGGCCGCGCCGAGCGTGAGCCCCGCGACGGTCAGGCGTCGCCGCGGGCGCGGCGCGGAGGGCAGGGTGCTCGTCACGTTGCGCGGCATCCTACCAGCGAGGGTCGGCTAGGCTACGGGCACGCAGCAGGAGGCCACGTCATGGCCGACACGCCCACCGCGCCAGAAGGATCCGCCCCGCCCCGGAAGCGCCGCGCCCGACCCGTGGCGGCGCCGCCCCCGCCCGAGACCGCGGTCGTCGACCAGGTCAGCCTGGCCAACCTGACGGCCGACCACGTCGAGGTCAACCAGGGGGCCATCGCCCATGCTCAGGTGCAGGATCTCGCGGTCCGCCAGGGCGCCGTGGCGCTCGTCGAGTCGAGCGCCCACGTGCGGCTGGAGCAGTCCGCGGTGGGTGCCGTGGTGGGCGACCAGGTCGAGCTGGGCGCAGGTGCCGTGGCTTTCGTGGTCGTGGCCCGCGAGGTCCGCGGCGACGTCAAGCCCATCATCGACTGGCGCGGCGCCCTCGCCTTCGGGGCCGCGCTGGGCCTGGTGCGCCTCCTCCTCGGCGGTCGGGGTCGCGGTCACAGGTAGGCCCTCGGTGGCTTCGGGGTACACTCCCGCCGGCAGCCCGCGAGGGACTGCGCAACCCGCATCGGAGACGCAGCCACTCGTGATCCATCCCTCCGCCGACGTGGCGGCCGACGCGCGGATCGGCCAGCGCACGACCATCTGGAACCGGGCCCAGGTGCGTGAGGGCGCCATCGTCGGAGACGACTGCGTCGTCGGCAAGGACGCCTACATCGACGCCGGCGTGCACATCGGGGACCGTGTCAAGGTCCAGAACGCGGCCCTCGTCTACCACGGCGTGACCGTCGAGGATGGCGTCTTCATCGGCCCCGGGGCGATCCTCACCAACGACCGCTTCCCCCGCGCCATCACCGCCGAGGGGACGCTGGCCACGGCCGATGACTGGACCGTCGACGAGATCCACCTGCGCCACGGCAGCTCCATCGGCGCGGGCGCCATCGTCGTCGCCGGCTCGGACGTGGGCCGCTTCGCCACCGTCGGCGCGGGGGCCGTGGTCACCCGCGACGTGCCCGATCATGCCCTCGTGGCGGGCAACCCGGCGCGCCTCCTGGGCTGGGTCTGTGCCTGCGGGCGGCGCCTGCTGGCCGCGGGCGAGCCGGTCGCCGCCGGCTACGAGGGCGACGCGACCTGCGGCCGTGACGGCCGCCGCTACCGCATCGCCGCGGCGCGCTGCACCGACCTCGCCGGGGTGGCCGCGTGATCCCCCTCTCACGCCCCGACATCGGGCCGGCCGAAGAGGAGGCCGTCCTGCAGGTGCTCCGCTCCGGGATGCTGGCCATGGGCCGCAAGACCCAGGAGTTCGAGGAGGCCTGGGCCGCCTACTGCGGCGTGCGCCACGCCATCCTCATGGCCAACGGCACGGTGGCCCAGGAGGCCGTCCTGCGCGGCCTGGGCATCGGCCCGGGCGACGAGGTCATCACCGTCAGCTTCACCTTCAACGCGACGGCCAGCGTCATCCTCCAGGTCGGCGCGCGGCCGGTCTTCGTGGACGTCGGAGCGGACGACTTCGCCATGGACCCCGACCAGGTGGAGGCGGCCGTGACGCCCCGCACGCGGGCCATCATGCCGGTCCACCTGTACGGCCTGATGGCCGACATGGGTCCGCTCGAGGCGATCGCGGCGAGGCACGGCCTCACGATCATCGAGGACGCCGCCCAGGCGCATGGCGCGACGTACGCGGGGCGCAAGGCCGGCACCTTCGGCCCGGCCATGTTCAGCCTGTACGCGACGAAGAACCTGATGACCGGCGAGGGCGGCTTCGCCACGACCGACGACGACGCCCTGGCCGACCGCATCCGCCTCTACCGCAACCACGGCATGCATGTGCGCTACTACCACGACAGCCTGGGCACGAACTTCAAGCCCACCGACCTCGCGGCAGCGCTCGGCCTGGCCCAGCTGCCACGTCTCGACGAGCGCACCGCCCGCCGCCGGCGGAACGCCGCCCGCCTCACGGCGGGCCTCGCCGGCTACCTCACGCCGACCGTGCCGGCCGGACGGGAGCACGTCTGGCACCAGTACACGATGCGCTTCCCCGGCGAGCGCCAGCGCGTCATCGACGGCCTCACGCAGCGCGGCGTGGGGACCCTCATCTACTACCCCGTGCCGACCCACCGGCAGGCCTACCTGCAGTCGTTCATGCCCGGTGCCGCCGATCAGCCCCTGCCGGTCACCGACCGGCTGAGCGACGAGGTCCTCTCCATCCCGGTGCGCCCGAACCTCACCGACGCGGAACTGGACCAGGTCATCGAGGCCGTCCGCGAGGTGGCCACGCCGGTCGGCGCGACGACCGCCGCATGAGTCCCGCCCGCCTGCGCGTCGGCCTGGCCGGCCTGGGCACGATGGGCCGCAACCACCTGCGCAACCTGGTCGCTCGCGACGACGTGACGCTGGTGGCGGTGGCTGACCCGGCGCCGATCCCCCAGCAGCACGCGCTGGCGGTCGCGCCGGGCGCGCGAGCCTTCGACGACCCGCTGGTGATGCTCGCCGAGGAGGGCCTTGACGCGGTGATCGTGGCCGTGCCCACGACCCTCCACCGCGCGGTGGCCCTGGCCGCCATCGAGCGCGGCGCGGCCGTCCTCGTCGAGAAGCCGCTGGCCGGCACGGTTGACGAGGCGCGCGACATCGTGCGCGCCGCCGACGGGCGCGGGGTCATCCTCCAGGTGGGCCATATCGAGCGCTTCAACCCGGCCGTACGGGAGCTCGGCCGGCGTCTCGCCGACGGCGCCCTGTCGCGCATCTACAGCATCAAGACCGTGCGCGGCGGGCCCCTCCCGGAGCGCATCCGCGATGTGGGCGTGACCATCGACCTGGCGACGCACGACGTCGACGTCATCTGCCACCTGGCCGGCGAACGGCCGGTGCGCGCCTACGCCGAATCGACCCAGCACGTCCACACCGCCCACGAAGACCTCCTCTACGGCCTGCTGGCCTTCCCGGGCGGCGTGGTCGGCCAGCTGGACGTCAACTGGCTGACCCCCGAGAAGCAGCGCCATGTGACGGTGCTGGGCCAGGAAGGCATGTTCCGGGCCGACTACCTGAGCCAGACCCTGACCTTCACCCGCGGCGCCCTGGAGCTCTCGCCGGAGTACCTGGACGGCTACGCTCCGACCTTCGTCGGCCAGACGGCCGCCATCCCCGTGGAGCCGGCCGAGCCGTTGCGCCGGGAGCTCGACGCGTTCTTCGAGGCCGTGCGCGGCGGGGCCCCCGCGGCCATCAGCGGCGCGGACGGCCTGTGGGCAGTCACCCTGGCCAACGCTCTGCTCCGCTCGGCGACGGAACACCGCCCCATCGACATCGTGCCCCTGGAGGTGCCCTGATGGTCTCCGATCCGACGGCCTGGGAAGATCGGCCCGCGCCACGCGTGAAGCCCTGGCGCGGTGCGCCCGACACCTCCGGCACGGTCGCCGTGGTCGGCATGGGCAAGATCGGGTTGCCGCTGGCGGGCCAGTACGCGGAGGCCGGGTGGCATGTCATCGGCGTGGACGTCCTGCCGGACGTGGTGCGCACCCTGAACGAGGGCCGCGTCCATTTCGCCGAGGAACCGGGCCTGGCCGAACGCATCGCCGCGGCCCACGCCGCGGGCCGCTTCGAGGCGACGCTCTCCCACGCCGAGGCCGCGGCGCGGGCCGACGTGGTGGTCATGATCGTGCCCCTCATGCTGTCGGACGAGCAGCTGCCCGACTACCGCATGATCGATCCGGCCACCGACGCGGTGGCCGGCGGCCTCAGGCCCGGCACGCTGGTGATCTACGAGACGACCCTCCCCGTGGGCGACACGCGACGACGCTTCGGGCCGGCCCTCGAACGGGGCAGCGGCCTCGCCTCCGGCGACGGTGACGCGGGCTTCCTGCTGGCCTTCAGCCCCGAGCGAGTCTTCAGCGGGCGCATCTTCCACGACCTGGCGAGCTATCCCAAGCTCGTCGGCGGCATCGATCCGGCGAGCACGGAGCGGGCCCTCGCCTTCTACCGCAGCGTCCTGCCGGCACCCGTGTGGGACCTCACGACGGCCGAGGCGGCGGAGTTCGCCAAGCTGGCCGAGACGACCTACCGGGACGTCAACATCGCGTTGGCCAACGAGTTCGCCCGGTATGCCGAACGCGTCGGGGTGGATGTCCTCGAGGCCATCCGCGGCGCCAACAGCCAGCCCTTCTCGCACATCCACCAGCCAGGGATCGGCGTGGGCGGCCACTGCATCCCCGTCTACCCCCACTTCCTCATCAGCCGCGCGCCGGAACTGCAGATCCCCGAGCTGGCGCGGCGCGTCAATGACGGCCAGGTGGGCGTGGCGGTCGGCGAGGTGCAGCGTGAGCTGGGCTCGCTGGAAGACGTGCCGGTGCTGGTCCTGGGGCTCACCTATCGCGAGGGGGTCAAGGAGCTGGCCTACACCCGGGCCATGCCACTCATCGAGCGCCTGCGGTTCCACGGCGCGGTCGTCTCCGCCTACGACCCCCTGCTCTCGGAGGCCGAGATCACGCGCCTGGGTGTCACGCCGTGGGCCTGGGGCACCCCGTCGCGGGCCCGCGCGGTCATCCTCCAGACCGCCGATCCGCGGTTCCGCGAGCTGGATCTGGCGTGGCTGCCCGACGCGGCCGTGATCTACGACGGCCGCAACGTGCTGCGCGGGCTGCCCGCCCGCCCCGGCGTGACCTACCTGGGCGTCGGGGTGTCACCCGTGCGGGCCGAGGATGGGTCGGCCCGCGGTGTGAGCCTGGCCGGCCGCGCCACGCCGCACTGACCCTGGTCCTGCGGCGCGGGACCGCCGGACCGGCCGACTCGAGGCTTGGGGTACCATACGTCGCCGCCTCCCCGCGCCCGCCGCGATACCCGGGGGCATGCACCCGATGTGAGGACATCCAGCAACCGCGATGACCAGCCGCCCCAAGTCCGTCAAGACCAAGCCGCGCCGGCAGGCCGGGGACAGTGAGCGACGCCTGCAGGTCGTGGTCACGATCGTCTTCGTCGTGGTCATCGCCCTCGGCGTGCTCATCCTGGGCGGAGCGGTCGCCCTGTCCTACTACAACACGCACCTGCTGGCCGTCGCCACGGTGGGGGGCCAGCCGATCTCGCGCGACCAGTGGCTCGATCGGGTCAACGTCCTGACATTCCGTCTGGAAGAGGGTGAAGGCCGTCTGCGGGAGGCGGTCGCCGCCGGCCAGCTGGACTCCGCCACCGAGCAGCAGCAGATCAGCCAGCTCGAGCAGAGCCGGTCCAGCGTGCCCAACGCGGCCCTCCAGGGCCTCATCGATGACGCCCTCCTGGCGCAGGTCGCCGCGCCGCTCGACATCACCGTCACCCCCGCCGACATCGACGCCCAGTTCCAGAAGGACGCCACGTCGCCCGAGCAGCGGCGCGTGACCGTCCTGACCTTCCAGCCGTCGGTCGATGTGGTCACGGGCCTGCCGAGCGATGCCCAGAAGGCCGCCGCGATGACCAAAGCCAGGAAGGCCCTGGCCGACCTCCAGGCCGGCCAGGACAAGGACGCCGTGGCCAAGGCGGACGGCGCGGACGACACGGGCGCCCAGGACTACGGCTACATCACCGCGCAGGACACGAGTGACGACCCGAACCTCGTGCAGGCCATCTTCGCCCTGCCCAAGGCGGGCTACACCGACGTCGTGACCGGGCAGGACGGCTACTACCGCGTCGCCCAGGTGACCGATATCCGCCCCGCCACGCCGGACAGCAACTTCCAGACCGTCCTCAAGCGCTACACCTCCGTCGATGCCTACCGGGCGGCCCTCAAGGGCGAGGTGCTGAAGGACAAGGTCACCGCCAAGGTGACCGCCGACGCGCTGGCCAGCGATGTCCAGCAGGTGCGCGCCGCCGAGATCCAGCTGGCCACCTCGACCGATCAGTCCACCGGCCAGAGCGACGCGACCGCGGCCAAGGTCGACGTGATGCACATCCTCTACTCGCCCAAGGGCGATGCCTCGGGGGCCTCGACCCTCGACCCCAACGACCCGGCCTGGGCGGCGGCGAAGGCCAAGGCGGACGCCACCGCGGCCAAGCTGCGCGCGATCACCGACCTGCCGACGCGCCGGGCCCAGTTCCAGGCCATCGCCAAGACCGACAGCAGCGACACCGGGAGCGGTGCCTCGGGGGGCGAGCTGGGCTTCCAGACGGAGGCAAGCTTCGTGCCCGAGTTCGGTGGCGCCATCTTCAACGGCAGTCACTCGTACGGCGAGATCATCGGGCCGGTCAAATCGCAGTACGGCTACCACGTCATCTTCTGGGAAGCCCTCCATGCCCCGGCCGCGACCCGCATCGATGACCTGGCCAACCAGCTCAAGCAGCACGTTCCGGGCGTGACGTTCCAGTCCCTCGCGATCGCCGACTCGGACGCCCCCGACGCCTCCCAGGGTGGCGACATGGGCTGGATCGCCAAGGGCCAGTCGGCCGACTACCGCACCGAGCAAGCCCTCTTCGGCCTCCAGCCCGGCGGCGTCAGCAGCCCCGTCCAGCTGAGCGACGGGTTCTACCTTTACTCGGTCAGCGCCATCGAGCAGCGGACCCCGTTCGGGGCGCAGGTCGCGTCGATCCGGGCCAACGCCTTCACCGACTGGTACCAGCCGCAGAAGGACGCCGCGGAAGCCAACCACACGATCACTACCGACCCGTCCATGACCAACGTGATCCTGTCGGGCCAGCAGGGCACCCCGTAGACACGGCGATGCGGCCCGACCTGCTCGCCACGATCGAGCGGCGTCATCACCTCAGCGTGGCCGACGGGCTGCAGGTGGCCGGTCCCACGGCCCTGGCGGTACGTCCCATCGACCCGCTGTGGCCCCTCCTGGTGCTGCCATCCGACGACGAGACCGTCCCCGGGGCGGCGGCCGCGCTCGCGGAGGGGGAGTTCCGACCGACCGCCCTGCCCGGGCGGGGAGCCCACCCGACCGAGGCGCTGCCGTTGCTGCGGACCCTCTATCCGGCCGACCACCCGGCCCTCTCGCTGGCCGAGGCGGCCGATACGACGGTCGGCCGGCTGACCGAGGCCGACCTCGCGGCGGGGGCCTGGCTCGTGCCTGCGGTCGCCCCGGGCGCGTCCACCGTCTCGCCCTTCGACCTGCCCTGGCTGGTCGCCCGCCTGCGGGCCGCCGACGGCTGCCCGTGGGACCGGGAGCAGACCCACCTGAGCCTGCGCAAGCATCTGCTCGAAGAGACGTACGAGGTCTACGACGCCCTGGAGGCCGGCTCGACGCCGGCCCTCGCCGATGAGCTCGGCGACCTTCTCCTGCAGGTCGTCCTCCACGCGCAGTACGGGGCCGAGGCGGGCGTCTTCGACCTGGCGGACGTGCAGGCGGCCATCGGCGCCAAGATCGTGCGCCGCCATCCGCACGTCTTCGGCGAGGCCCACGTCGAGTCGGTCGGCGACGTCTTGCGCAACTGGGAGACCATCAAGGCGGCCGAGCGGGCGGCGTCGGGGCCGCGCGTCGCGGGTGAGGCCGACCCGCGCATGCCGGCCTCATTCGCCGGTCTGTCGCGCTCGCTGCCCGCCCTGGCCTACGCCCAGGAGATCCAGGAGCGCGCCGCTTCGCTGGGCTACGACTGGCCGGACCTCGAGGGCATCATCGACAAGGTCGGCGAGGAGGCCGCCGAGCTGCTGGCCGCCGAGCGGCCGGCCGAGCGGGCCGAGGAGTTCGGCGACCTGCTGCTCGTGCTGGTCAACCTGGCGCGTCGCCTGGGGGTCGACGCGGAGGCCGCGTTGCGGGGCGCCAGCGCCAAGTTCGCGGCCCGTTTCGCCCACGTCGAACGGCTGGCCGAGTCGCGCCAGGTGCGGTTGCGCGACCTGTCGCTGGACGAGCTCGACGAACTGTGGGTCATGGCCAAGCGAGCCCACGACGACGACCATGACCATCCGCCACCGGGAAGGAGCGAGGACCCCTCATGAGCATCGGCGCCACGCGGTTCAGGGCCGACGGCCGCCGGCCGGCACAGCTGCGGGCCGTGTCGATGACGCTCGGCGTCCAGAAGTGGGCCGAAGGGTCATGCCTCATCCGGATGGGCGACACGCACGTGGTCTGTGCCGCGACCATCGAGGATCGCATCCCCCCGCACCTGCGCGGCAAGGGCACGGGCTGGGTCACCGCCGAATACAGCATGCTGCCGCGGGCGACCGCCGAGCGGACGCAACGGGAGGTCGTCAAGGGTGCCCCCGGCGGTCGGACCCACGAGATCCAGCGCCTCATCGGCCGGTCGCTGCGTGGCGTGGTCGACACGGCCCGTCTCGGCGAACGGACGGTGGTGGTCGACTGCGACGTGCTGCAGGCCGACGGCGGCACGCGCACGGCCTCGATCACCGGCGGCTACGTGGCCCTCGTCCTGGCCCTGCGGTCACGCGGCCTCGAGGCGGCCGCGGTCGGCCAGGTGGCGGCGGTCAGCGTCGGCCTGGTGGACGGGACGGCGTGCCTGGACCTGGACTACGGCGAGGACTCCCACGCCCAGGTGGACCTCAACGTCGTCGGCACCGACGGCGGGGCGTACGTCGAGCTGCAGGGCACCGCGGAGGGCAAACCCTTCGATCGGGCCGCCTTGGAAAAGCTCCTCGGCCTGGCCGACGAGGGACTGCAGACGCTGTTCGCGGCCCAGCGGCAGGCGCTGGTCAAACCAGCGGCGTGACCGCCCGGGAGGCGCCCCGGACCCTCGTCCTGGCGACCCGCTCGCACCACAAGCGCGCCGAGCTGGTCGCGCTGCTGCACCTGCCCCACACGCGGCTGCTGACGCTCGATGAGCTCGGCATCACCGACGAGCCGGTCGAGGACGGCCCGACGTTCCGCGCCAACGCGCTCCTCAAGGCCCGCTTCTACGGCCGCCTGACCGGCCTCCCCACCTTGGCCGATGACTCGGGTCTCGAGGTGGACGCTCTCGACGGCGGCCCCGGCGTACGGACGCGGCGCTACGCCGGCGAGCAGGCCACCGACGAGGACAACAACCGCAAGCTGCTGGCCGCCCTCGACGGACTATCGGCGACGCGCCGCGGCGCGCGATACGTGTGCAGCCTGGTCTTCCTGGCCGATGCCGCCACGGGCGGCCCGCCACTGGTGCGCACGGCGACCTTCACCGGGCGCATCGCCGACGCACCACGCGGCACGGGCGGCTTCGGCTACGACCCCATCTTCGAGCCGTCCACCGAGCCGCCCGGCGGGCGCACGGTCGGGCTCCTCTCCGCGGCGGAGAAGAACGCCGTTTCGCACCGAGCCAAAGCGGCCCGCGCCATGGGCGTGGCGCTGCGAGCGGCCGGCTACTAAGTCCGCTCTTGACCTTGTAGCTACGACAAGGTCTAGGGTTGCGCCATGAACGTTTCGGAGCTCGCCCGCCGTGCCGGGGTGGCCCCTGGCACGATCCGCTTCTACGAACGGGCCGGCGTCCTGCCGAGTGCCCAGCGCCAGGCCAACGGCTATCGGCGCTATGACGAGCCGGACCTCTGCCGGCTGCGGGTGCTCGTGTCGCTCCGGGCGCTGGGCCTCGCGCTCGATGAGAGCGGCCGGCTGGCCGACCAGTGCGCCAGCGGTCGCTGCGATGAGATGGCCTCCGGGCTGCTGCCGCGGTTGGTCGCCCGTCGCGCCGAGGTGGCCGCCGCTCGCGCCGAGCTCGATCACCTCGACCGCGAGCTGGCCCGGCTGGAGGGCAGCCTCCTGGCGGGCGAACCATCGACCACCCTTGACCTGGAAAGGAGGACCTCCGTGGGCGTGACCAGCTGCTGCTGCGATCCCGACTGCCCGTGCGACTGCTGCAAGTAGGCGCCTGACCCGTCCCGCGGGGCGCCCCGCGGGACACCGACCACCGACCGAACCGGCATCGCCACGTCAGCGCCGCGCTCGCAGCATGACGGCGAGGTTGACGATGGCCTCCGCCTCCGTCGCGCCCCCGCCGCGCACCGGCATGACCCGGATCGGCGGGCGCGCGGTCGCCCAGACGCTCCACCGGTGGTTGTCGGGGTCAAACGCCGGCTGGTGCACGCGCCAGCCGTCCGGCAACGCCTCCCGCAGGATCGTCCACGCAGCCTGAAGCTCGCCTCCCGCGTCCACGACGGTCAGCGTATGGGCCGACGGATCGGTCGCGGTTAGGGCGGCATTGAGATTCGGCAACGTCGCTTCGCAAGGCACTGTGTGGTCCATACACTCGAGGCGCTCACCTTGGGACGGCCGATCGGTTGGAGGCACGTGGGTCAGCTCACACGCCGCGAATTCCTGCGCACGGGTGCCTGGCTCATGATCGGCGCGGCGGGTGGCGCGTCGCTCCTGCGGGAGGTCCTGACGGAGCTCGACCAGGGAGAGGCGCCTGCGGCGGTCGCGGCCGCCCTCGTGCCAACGCCGGGGCCGCCTGCCACGGGGCAGCCCATCGCCCCAGCGCCTGCTCCCCCTGCCGGGTTTCCGGCCATCCCGGACCCTGGGGCGGACGGCGAGCCCCCCGCCATCCAGATGGCGCGGTGGCCGGCCCCGACACCCGGCCTGACACCGCCGACGGACCGCACGCTCCGGGTGCCGATCCTGATGTACCACCGGATCGTGGATCCGGCCCAGGCGGGCGACAGCCTGCCTGGTCTCGTCGTGCCGCCCACCCTGTTCGCGGCCCAGATGCGGGCCCTGCATGCGGCCGGATGGCGGACGATCACTGCGGCCGAGCTGGCTTCATCGCTGCAGCACGGGACGGCGGTCGCGCCGGGGACCTTCGTGGTCACCATCGATGACGGTTGGCGGGACGGCTACACGGAAGCGCTGCCCGTCCTCCAGTCGTGCGGTTACCGGGCCACCTACTTCGTCATCGGGAAGCGGATCGGGGCGCGCCGGTCCCTTGGCGGAGACGAGCTCCAGGCACTTGCCGCGGCCGGCATGGAGATCGGTGACCATACGTTCGACCATCACGCCCTCCCGTCACTCGCGGCCGTGATGCGCCGCTTCGAGATCACCGCGGGTGCCGATCGCATCGCCCAGGCGGTCGGGCAGCCGCCCGTCACGTTCTGCTATCCCGACGGCCGCTACAGCCCCGACGTGGAGGTGCAGGTGGCCCAGGCAGGCTTCGGGCTCGCCGTGACGACGAAGCCTGGGACCGGAGCGTCCTGGTCCACCCGCTACGCCATCCCGCGGCTGAGGGTCACGCCGGGGACGACGCCCGCGGCCCTGCTGGCGCGGATGCAGCTGGCCCAGCTGGTCGGCTAGCGGCTCGGCTGCGGCTAAGCCCCGCGTAAGCCTTCTTAATCACGGCCGGCAGCCGTTGACGGCGTCGCTCGTGCCGCCTAGCCTCGTCGGATCATGGCTCGGACCATCCTGCGGCACGTGTCGCCCGCGGTGCGGGCTCGCGATGCCGGCGTGCGCCGCCTGCGCCGCCTGACGGTGAGCGCAGCGGTCTTCGGCACGGCCGGCACGGTCGTGCTTGGCGGTGCGGCGGCCGTCAACGACCCGGGGCGGGCGGCCCCCACGAGCGCTCCGCTTGGGCAGACCG
>DATBOX010000074.1:0-1746 GCA_036561685.1 Candidatus Limnocylindrales bacterium
TCGCGCTCAGCGGCAACTTCAACCAGAACTGGTGGCAGGTGCCGGCCTTCATCGGCATGATCGTGGTGGTCGGCCTCGTCGTCTTCTATGGCGCTCGCTTCCTGCGGCGCCGGCAGGGGATCGACATCGACCTGGTCTACAGGGAACTGCCACCCGAGTGATGCGCTGTCGCCCCCCGGGGAACTCGGCGCGCAGATCCTGGGCGCCATAGGCCGACGCTCTTTGCACCGGGCGGCGACAGCGACGGAGCAGGACGCCCAGAACCCTCGTTTGGGCCCGTTCCACCGTCATCCGTTGCGTCCCGCGCAAGATCCGGCGGGGGAAGGCCCGTTCCTCCGTCGTTGTCGCCGCTGCGTGCAAGGATGGGCATAGGCGCCGGGAAGGGCCGGACGCCCGCTGAGGTACGGGCGCGGCCGTCGATGGGGGGCGGACGTTCGACCGTCGGCGCCGGGCGACCGACTACACTCGCCGGCAGTGGCCGAACCCGCCGTCGACACGCAACCGCACGGGATCACCGAAGAGGCGGAGCGCCTCGCCGCCCTGGTCGTCGCCGGCGGGCTGCCGCTGCGGCTCATGGGCGGTCTCGCCATCTGGCTCCGTTGCCCGACGGTCCGACTCCCGCCGTATCGGCGGACCTACGACGACCTGGACTTCGTCGCCAGGTCCGCCCAGAGCCGGCTGATCACGGGCTTCTTCGGCGACCAGGGCTACGTGCCCGAGAAACTGTTCAACGCTCTGCACGGCGCATCCCGGCTCAACTTCAAGGCGATCCACGGTCGGTGGACCATCGATGTGATCTTCGACGTCTTCCAGATGTCGCACCGGATCGACCTCCGTGGTCGCCTGGCCGACCCCACCGGGACGCTGGACCTGGCCGATCTGCTGCTCACCAAGCTGCAGGTTTGGGAGGTCAACCGCAAGGATCTGGGCGACGCCGCATGCCTGCTCGCCGACCACGCCATCGACCCCAGCGTGCCGGACGCCATCGACATCGGACGCGTCCTGGCGGTGACCACGGCTGACTGGGGGCTGTGTCACACGGTCGAGCGGAACCTGGAGCGCGTGGCTGCACGCTGGCGGGCCGAGCCGGGCCAGGGCGCACGGTACGACGCGGCCTCCAACGCCGAAGCCCTGCTGCGCGCGATCCATGAGGCGCCCAAGGCGCTCGCCTGGAAGGCCCGGGCGCGCGTGGGCGAGCGCGTGCGCTGGTACGAGACACCGGAGGACGTGCGCCACTGACCGTGCGGCGCGGCCGACCTCAGGTCGTGATGCCCCGACGCGCCATAGCCTCACGCCAGGCCTCGACCGAGGCGACGAGGCCGTCCAGCACGGCCGCGTCGCGCTGCTCGAATGGCGGGATGACCTCCAGCACGAGCAGCCCCCCGGTGGCCCCGCCATCGGCGAGGGCGTCGATGACCCGCAACGGATCGATGCGACCGGTCCGCGCATGCGCCGCGGTGAACGGCCAGTGGTGGTCCGACCGGGCGTCGGACTGCTGCAGCTGGATGACTTCCGCCTGCGGTCCCAGGCGGCGCAGCCAGGCGTAGGGGTCGCGGTCCGCGCCATGGGTGCCCGGGGCGACCATGTGTCCGAGATCGAGGCACAGGCGGATGGGCACGTGTGCCGCGTCCCCCTCGCTGAGCAGCGACTCGATCCTTCCCATGGTGGCCGGCTCGCGGGCGACGGCCAGGTTCTCCACCAGCAGGAAGTCAAGGCCTCGCTGTCGCGCCCGCGCTGCGATCAGGG
>DATBOX010000075.1:0-5842 GCA_036561685.1 Candidatus Limnocylindrales bacterium
ACCTCCGGGCCGGGGATGACCTTCAGCTCCACGTCGAGGAAGGTGCTCGCGGGCAGGGCCGTGAGGACGTCCGCCAGGGCAGGGACGCCGTGCCGGGCGAGCTCGGCAGCAGTCGTCTCCGCCACGACGGCCGTGACGCCCTGGACCCGTTCCAGGGTGTCGTCGTGGATGACGACCGGCACGCCATCGGCGGAGATGCGGACGTCGAACTCGACGCCGTCGCTCATCGGCGCACCGGCGCCGGCCACGAGCGCGGCGAGGCTGTTCTCCGGCAGCTGACGATGGTCGCCGCGGTGGGCCAGACGGCGGGTCGTCACCCGAGGCGGACCTGGGCCACCAGGCCGACGTGGTCCGAGGGGTAGAGGGTCGGATCGCCGACCGCCGGGCGGTCGAAGACGAGTCGCGCCGCCGTGGCCTGGACCGCGCCGCCGAGCCAGATGTAGTCCAGGCACATCGGGTCGCCATCGGTGTCCATGGCGGGCGCCTGGAGGCCGGACGGCCAGGTCACGGCGGGCTCGCGGCCGTTCGCCTCGACCGACGCGGAGCGGAAGGCCCCGGCAAGGCGTGCGTAGGCGGGCTCACGCGGGTTGGCGTTGAAGTCACCGACGACGATCGTGGCGGGCACGGTCGGCAGCCCCGCCAGCCACTCCATCAGCTGCGCGGCCTGCTTGTCGCGATGCCGCGCCCCTTCCTCGTCGGTCGTGTGGTGGAGGTGCACCGTCACGAAGCGGAGCGCTGGTCGCCCCTCCCGGGCCAGCTCCGCACGCAGCGCCGAACGGGCAAGACCAAGGTCCAGCCGATCATCCGGCGACGAGGGCGCCGCGGCGAGCGCCATGCCTTCCCGGATGAGCGTGGCGTTGCCGTACTCGGGGCGTCCCGCCCACCCTCGGCGCGCCTCGTACGAGGCGGCCCCGGCCGCGCCAAGGAGCCGGTCCTGCTGCAGCGGGTAGACCACTTCCTGGAGACCGATGAGGTCCGGCTGGAGCGCCGCGAAGTCGGCCAGGAGCAGGGGCAGGCGCTCGTCCCAGCGGTCGGCCAGGTTGCGCAGGTTGAGGGTCGCCACCCGCAGCTCGAGGGGCGCGGACCCGGCCGAGGCGCTCACGCCGCCGGCTCGTCCTCCTGCTCGCGGGCCTGCGGTACGGTCATGTACCACTCGACGAAGGAACGGCAGCGCCCGTCGGGCGCGAACTCGCAGACGAAGATATTGCGGTAGTCCACGTCCTGGCTGGCCCCGTCGGCCTGGCGGTAGCTGGTCTCGCCCTCGGCCACCGCGACGTCGCCGTCGATGGCGAGCGGCCGGTAGTCGGCCGACCACGAGCCCGGCTTGTCGGGATCCTTGAGCCACATGGCGACGATGGCCGGGCGGCCGACGACCGGCGGCCGGAACGGCGCGAAGGCGTACGTGGCGTCTTCGGTGAAGAGGGCCTCCACGGCGGCCCGCTCGCCGGAGCGCCAGGCGTCGATGTAGCCGCGGAGCCAGGCGGCGAAACGAGCGTGGTCCATGCCCACAGCCTAGCGGCCCGGGCCGTCCGCCGCGTCGCCGGGCCGCGCCGGGGGCGACCCCCGCGCCAAGCTGAGCGCCCGTCCCTAACCTCCGGCGAGGGCCTCGCGAGCGGCGTCCAGGCGCGCCAGGGTCCGCGGAAACCCCAGGACGGCGAGCGTGTCGAAGAGGGGGGGCGTGGCGGTCCGCCCGGTGATGGCCACGCGGATGGCCATGAAGAGGTCGCCGGCCTTCCAGCCCCGCTCTTCGGCCAGCGTCCGCAGGGGCGGCTCGATCTCCTCGGCCTCCCAGGCGACCTCGCCGACGCGGGCCAGGGTGTGCCGGGCCTCGGTCAGGCCGGTCAGCGTGGTCGCGGCGTCCCAGCGCTTGGGCACCAGGAGCCCGGGTTCGACGACCAGGTCCTGGATGAAGAGGAAGTCGGTCAGCTCGCCGACGGCGGCCAGGGTGGGCAAGCGCTCCTGGATCAAGGGCACGAGGGCCAGGAGGTCGGTTTCGGTGGGCTCGATGACCATCCGCCCGGCGGCGCGATGGATGGCCAGATCGGCTTCCAGGAACGGGGCGACGCGCTCGACCAGCTCCTGCGGCGACAGGCGCCGGATCCACTGGCCGTTCAGCCACTCGAGCCGCTCGCGGTCGAACACCGCGCCGCCCTGGTGGACGCGGTCCAGGTCGAACAGCCCTGACAGTTCGTCCAGCGAGAACAGTTCGTCGGTGCCGGTGCTGGCCCAGCCGAGCAGGGCGAGGTAGTTGACCAACCCCTCGCGCACGAAGCCCTGGGCGATGTAGTCGCTCATGGCGGTCTGGCTCTTGCGCTTGCTCATCTTGCTGCGATCGGCATTGAGGATGAGCGGCAGGTGGGCGAACTCGGGCACGGTCGCCCCGAGCGCGCGGAACAGCAGGATGTGCTTGGGCGTGTTGGAGAGGTGGTCCTCGCCACGGATGATGTGGGTCATGGCCATCGCGGCGTCGTCGATGACGACCGTGAAGTGATAGAGCGGCGACCCGTCGCTGCGGACGATCACCAGGTCTCCGCCGAGGGCACTCGTGTCGATCTCCACGTGGCCGCGGATCAGATCGTCGAATGCCACGACCCCCTGTCCGATGCGGAACCGGATGACCGGCGTGCGACCTTGCGCCTCCCAGTCGCGGCGCTGGGCCGCGGTGAGGTGGGCGCACCGGCCCACGTAGTGCGGGGCCTGATGGGCGGCTTCCTGGGCCGCACGATCGGACGCCAGCTCCTCCGGTGTGCAGTAGCAGTAGTAGGCCTTGTCCTGAGCCAGCAACCGCTCGGCCACCTCGGCGTACAGCGGCAGGCGTTCCATCTGGCGATACGGGCCGTACGGACCGCGAGCGGGCAGGCCGCCGACCTCCGGCCCCTCGTCCCAGTCCAGACCCAGCCAGTGCAGGCCGTCCAGGATGTCCTGCTCGTGGGCGACCGTGCTTCTGGCCGCGTCGGTGTCCTCCAGGCGCAGCACGAACGTGCCGCCGTGGCGCCTGGCGAACAGGTAGTTGTAGAGGGCCGTTCGCGCCGTGCCGATATGCAGCGGACCGGTCGGGCTCGGCGCGATGCGGCAGCGGATGGGGGCGGTCACCCGGGGCTCGCCCATGGGCGCGCGATCGGCCAGTCCAGGCAGGCGAGGATGACCGCCCCCAGGTAGACCAGGGTGACCACGGCCGCGGCGATGGCGTCGAACGGCACGCCGAGCTGGTCGGCCGAGACGGCCTGGCCAAGGGCGAAGCCGGCGCCCGCGACGAGAGCGGCCATGCCCCCGACCGCGGCCAGGTAGGCCAGGCGCGGGGCGAGGAGGAGGGCGACGGCGAGGGCCGAGAGCGCCCCCGTGACGACCGGCATGGCGGCCACGAAGGGCCCGAGCGTCAACACGGCGGCGGGCGCCAGCCAGCCGAGCACGGCATAGAGGAGGCGGCCCCCGAGCGACGGCCAGGTTCCTGCCCGCCCGCTCCGTCCCCTGGACGCAGACCCGCGAGGTGGGCCGAAGACCACCCCGCGCGCCCGCCCCATGGCCTCCTGGGCGCTCGAGGATGCAGATGCTGGTCGTGGTGCCGCGGCGGGACGGGACGCAGCTGCGGCCGCGGCGCGCGATGCGGCGGCAGCGGCACGGGCCGCGGTCGGGCTGGGCCCAGGCCCCCTCGACGGGGTGCCCGGCGGCGTCGTCCAGCGCTGGCCGAACGGTTCGGCGGCGCCACGTGGCACGTCCGATCCCGCGCGGCGGAAGTAGGCCCGCGAGGCCATCGACCAGGCCGCGCCGGAGGAGCGGTTGTAGACGTCGAAGTCGGCGCCCGACGCGGCCGCGCGATGCGTCGTGTCGGCGGTTGACGACGTCGTGCCCTGGGCCGGCGAGGCGACCGGGTCGGCAGCGGGGCGGGTCGTGCCCGCAGTGCCGTCCGCGCCCTGCCCCGGCCGCGACCGGTCGGGGCCACTGGACCACCACGGCACGTCCTGGGCCGACCACGTGTACGAGTCGCTCGTGGGCTCCCGGCCCGATGGGGAGAACGGATCGGGGCGGCGCCGCTGCCGGTTCGACTGGGTGCGCGGATTGCGGGCCGGACGCGGCCCTGGCCCGGTCGTGTTCGCGTCACCGGCCGGCGGCGCCTGGGGCTGGCCGCGGCCGGTCGGGGCGCCGCGTGCCGTCCCGCCGCGCGTGGTGGTCGGCCGCGCACGCGGCGAGGTATCGGCACGCACGGGTCCCGGCCGGTGGCGTGCGTCCCACTCGCGGCGGCGGAGGGGGTCGCTCAGGACCTGGTAGGCCTCCTGGACGGCCAGGAAGCGCTCGGTGTCGCCCCCGGTCGCGTCGGGGTGGTACTGCTTGGCCAGGCGGCGATGCGCCGTGCGGATCTCGCCCACGGTCGCCTCGCGCGCCACGCCGAGCACCCGATAGGGGTCAGGGATCGGGGGCATCGTCGTCCGAGGTTCGGTTCAGGTGAGCTCCGAGATGGGCGCCAGCTCGAAGCCAGGGAGCACCTCACCCACCACGTCGCCCTGCGGATCGCGCGTCACGGGGTGAGCGTACGCCGCCAGCTGCCGGAGTGCCCGTTCGTCGAGCGCCCCGAGCTGCCGGACGGCCTCCACGGTGGCCACGTGCGTGCCGCGCTGGTCGCCGCCGTCCTCGATGGCGATCGCGAGCCCGGCCGCGGTCGAGCGTGGGCCGCGCGCCTCGGGCAGCAGAGCGACGCCGCGCAGGCCCTCGGCGCCGCTCTTGGCGATCATGCGCCGCGCCCCCACGACGGTCAGGGCCGTGTCCAGCCGATCCCGGCTGCCGCCGACCATCTCCGGCGCCGCCAGCATCGCGTCACGGATCCTGGTCAGCGCGGGGACGACGCTGCGCCGCGCCTCACCCGCGGCCACGCCCGCGGGGTCGGCCAGCAGCGCGTAGGCGCGGGCGACCTCGAGCAGCGGGAAGGCGTACGTGGCAAGGCCGCAGTCGTCCCCGACCGTGACGAGGGCCGTCGGGCGCACCCCGAAGGCGCGCGCCACGGCGTCCCGGGCGGCCACCTGGCTGGGATGGTCGGGCCGCCAGTAGTCGTCGAGCGACCAGCCGGCGTGGCGGCTGAGCATGATGCTCGCCGCGTGGAAGCCCGAGCACATGTGGCGGACGGGCCCCGGCGCCTCCCCGTCACGGGCCAGACGCGCCGCGGTGAGGGCATCGAGGGGCGCCATGTCACCGCACGCCAGCAGCGTCTGGCTCAGGGTCGCGCGCCGGAAGACCGCCTGCAGCGTGCGGACATGCATGTCCTCGCCCGAGTGCGAGGAGGCCATGACGGCCAGCTCGGCATGGGTCAGGTGGAACGAATCAGCCGCGCCCGACTCGACCAGGGCGATCAAGGTGAACGGCTTGACGGCGCTGCGCAGGGTGACCACGGTCTCGGAGTCACCGAGCGCCCGCTCGACCGCCAGATCGGCCCCCACCTGCACGATCGCGCCGCGGTGCCGGCTCTCGATGACGTTCCCCCGCCGCACGTTGACCAGTGCCGGCGGGGCGGCGTTATGCGGCCACCGCGGGGGCGCCGAGGGGCCGGCGGAGGCGCGCACGCCGGTCTTCATGGGCACGAAAGGTCACGGAGTTCGGGCACCGAGCGATGGTACCCGGCCGACCGCCCGTGCGAGGCCATGCATTTCGGGTCGTCCGAGGCTCCGTTGGTCCCCCGACGGACTAGAATCAGCCGGATGCCCGACATGACCGAGACCGCCCCGCCGCCGTTCGTGCGACCGGCGAACCTGCACGTCTCCGAGCACCCGGCGGTGCTCCACAAGCTGGCCCTGCTGCGCGACGAGCGCACGGAGCCCAAGAAGTTCCGCGAGCTGGTGCGCGAGATCAGCTGGCT
>DATBOX010000076.1:0-12815 GCA_036561685.1 Candidatus Limnocylindrales bacterium
CGACTCGCGCGCGAAGCGCTCCAGGTCGGCGTCGGCGAAGACGATGTTGGGGCTCTTGCCGCCGAGCTCGAGGCTGATCTTCTTCACGTTGTTGGCGGCCAGCCGCATGATCTCCTGGCCGGTCGTGGTCTCGCCCGTGAAGGCGACCTTGCCCACGCCGGGGTGGCCCGCGATGGCCGCGCCCGCCGATCCACCGGGGCCCGTCACGACGTTGACCACGCCCGGCGGGAAGCCGGCTTCCAGGGCCAGCTCACCCAGGCGGATGGCCGTGAGCGGCGTCCAGCTGGCCGGCTTGAGGATGCAGGTGTTGCCGGCCGCCAATGCCGGGCCGAGCTTCCAGCTGGCCATGTTCATGGGGAAGTTCCACGGCACGATGAGGCCCACCACGCCGATGGGCTCGCGGAGGGTGAAGTCCAGGCCCGGCTTGCTGACCGGGATCGTCTCGCCGAAGAGCTTGTTCGCGGCCCCGGCGTAGTACTCGAAGACCATGCTGGTGGCGAGGGCCTCGCCGCGGGCACCGGTGATGGGCTTGCCCACGTTCTGGCTCTCCAGCTGGGCCATCTCCTCCAGGTGTGCCTTGACCGCCCCGCTGAACTTCTGGAGCGTCCGGCCGCGCTTGGCCGCCGACCAGGACGACCATCCCTTGGGGTCGTCGAACGCATCGCGCGCTGCCTTGACCGCCCGGTCCACATCCTCCTTGCCCCCGAGCGGCGCACGCGCCATGACCTGCCCGGTGGCCGGGTTCATGACCTCGAACGTCTGGCCGTCGGCCGCCGGCACGCTCTGGCCGCCGATGACCATCTGCACGTCCCGGATGGCTGTGGTCGTCTGGGGGGCCTGATCGGTGGTCATGGATGCTCCTGGGCGTGGTCGAGGTGAGGGTCTCCGATTCTACGCCGCAGGCCGCGGCGCGCCGCCGCCACGGGCTGGATGTGACATCAAAGGCCCGTTACGACCAACGAACGGACCGGCGGGGCCTGTGCAAGAGAGCTCCTCGGCCGTTTGCGACACATGGTGTCGCTTGCGGCAACGGAGGCAACCCGTCCATGGCCGTAAGGGGCTCTTTGTGTCACATGCCGGGCGGGAGAAGTCCGCCCGTACCCTGCCCCTTAGGCGGCGAGCACCGGCCAGCGCGCGTCGGCCCACGCGGTCAGGCGGCCGACCGGGTCGCCCGGCCAGGCGATGCGGCCGTCGGCCATGCCGACCCATTCGTCGAGGTTCCAGCAGACGATCGGGGCGATGCTGGCGAGGTAGGCGAAGGTGGACCAGAAGCCGGTGTAGAGGGTGACGAGGTAGATGAGCAGGCCGGCCACGACCACCCCGCGCCCGCTGCGGACGAAGGGTAGGGTGGCCACCGCGGTCGCTGCGCCGAAGACGTAGCGGAGCCTGTCCAGCAGGGTCTCCGAGACGCCCCCCATGACCGACGACAGCCACGCGCCGAGGGAGTAGTAGGGCCCCCCGTGGATCGACTGCGACCGGCCCAGGCTGTCCAGGAAGGCGGGCACGCCCCATACGAGGTAGACGGGCGCCCAGACGATCAGGCTCACGGCCACGAAGCCGATGGTCCCGGCCACGGGCGCCCACCAGATGAGCGGGATGAGCCAGGCGGCGGCATACGGCTTGAAGGCGGTGGCGAGGGCCAGGAGTGCGGCCCCGCCGAGCGGGTTGCGCGGCAGCACCACGAGCGCGGCCAGCAGGAGGAGCCCGCCGCTCGTGTCGTTGGAGCCGTCGCTGGACGTGAGGATCAGCGGCAGCGCCAGGGCGTACACGGCCATACCGAGCGGCCGCCCGCGGGCCGCCAGCAGCAGGATGACGAGAAACGAGACGGCGGTCTCGACGACCCGCGGGTCGCCCTGGAACGGCACATACCAGGCCAGCGCGAGCGGGCCGTACGGGAACGGCGCGCCAGGTGGCGAGGACGAGGCGTAGCCGATGCCATACGGGTTGCCACCGGCCAGGACCGTCTCGATGGCCGAGCGGGTGACCGTCAGGACGTCGGACGTGCCCGCGTGGAGGAGGTCGAGGCGCATCGCCACCCCGGCGATGGCGAGCCCCACGAGGACCACGAGGCCCAGGTCCCACTGCAGCGACAGCCCCAGCAGGAGCGCGAGGGCGAGCACGATGACGACGCCGAGCGGCCGGTTCGTAGCGTCCTGGGCGGCCAGCACGATGCCGATGAGGACGGCCAGACGGGCCGGTCCGACCGCCGCCTCCGACACCTTCGACGATGGACCGCCGGTCACCGCCACGGCCGGCTCAGAAGTAGTTGACCGAGATGCCGCCGTCCACGACCAGCGAGGCGCCGTTCGTCCAGCGCGACTCGTCGGACGCGAGGTACATCGCCAGGTACACGATCTCCTCGGGCTTGCCGAACCGGCCGGTGGGGTTGCGGGCGAGACGGATGCGCTTGGCCGCCTCGTCCTTGACCAGCCAGTCCATCAGCAGCGGCGTCTCGACGGGCCCGGGGCAGATCGCGTTCGTGCGGATGCCCTGGGGGCCGAACTGCACGGCCAGGCTGCGCGTCATCGCCAGCAGCGCCCCCTTCGAGGCGGTGTAGGCGTCCTGGGGCACCGAGCAGCCCAGGATGGCCACGAAGCTGGCGATGTTGATGATCGAGCCTCCGCCGGCCGCGATCATGGCCGGGATGGCGAACTTGCAGCCCAGGAAGACGCCGCGGACGTTGATGGCCATCACCCGGTCCCACGTGGCCACATCCGTGTCCACGACCGAGTGGTCGGCTTCGGGCATCACGCCCGCGTTGTTGTAGAGGCAGTCAAGGCGGCCGTAGGTGGTGACGGCATGGTCCACCATGGCCTTCGCGTCGGCCTCCGCCGACACGTCCGCCTTGATGAACGTGGCCTGCCCTCCGGACGCGCGCACGAGCCGCGCCGTCTCCTCGCCCGCGGCAGCGTCGAACTCGGCGACCACCACGCGCGCGCCCTCGGCCGCGAAGAGCTGGGCCGCGACGCGCCCCATGCCGCCGCCGGCGCCGGTGATGAGCGTGACCTTGTCCTGCAGCCGCACGTGGGTGCCTCCTCGTGGTCCGTGGATCAGTGGGCGGGGGCGGCGGCTTCCTCGCGGAGCCCGACCACATTGTGGACGGGCACCGGCCGGCTGAAACCCTTGAGCGACACCTCCCCGATCGACTCGCCGACCACCAGGTCCTCGACGGCGGCAAAGGCCCGCTGGCTCAGCAGGATCTGCCCGGCGGCCGCCTCGGAGCTGAGTCGCGAGGCCATGATGACGACCATCCCGATCGCCCCGTAGTCGTAGCGGCCCTCGAAGCCGATCCGCCCCAGCGTGGCATGGCCGACCGCGATGCCGACCCCGAAGCCAAGGTCATAGCCGCGCTTGTGCCAGCGCTGCTGCAGCGCCTCGAAGCGGCCCCGCATCGCCACCGCCATGCGCACCGCCTGCTGCTCGTGGTCGGCGACCGGCTGGGGGTCGTTGAAGAAGACCAGCAGCCCGTCCCCGGCGAAGTGCTCGAGCGTCCCGCCGTACTCGACCACGAGCTCGCCCATGGCCGCCTGGTACTCGCGCAGGACCCCGAAGAGCTCCTCGGGCTCGGCCGTCTCGGAGAAGGCGGTGAAGCCCCGCAGATCGCAGAAGACGGCCGTGATGAGGCGCCGGTGGCCCTCCAGCAGGGCGTGCCCCTCCTGGCTCGATACGAGGGCCGCGACCTGTGGCGAGAGGAAGTGGGCGAGTTCGGCGCTCTGTCGCTCGATCGTCTCCAGCAACTCGGCCTGGCGCGCGGTGTACTGGCGCTCCAGGTCGTGCAGATGCTTGGTGGCCAGCGAGGCGGAGAGGCGGGCCCGCAGGATGGCCGCGTCGAACGGCCGTGGCAGGTAGTCGGTCGCGCCCATCTCGATGCAGCGGACGACGCTCGTGAGGTCGTCCACGGCCGAGATGATGATCACCGGCACGTGCCGCAGGCGTGGGTCGGCCTTCATGCGACGTAACGTCTCGTAGCCGTCCAGCTCCGGCATCTCCAGGTCGAGCAGCACCGCGTCGATGTCCCGGCCGCCCTCGCCGGCCAGCTGGGCCAGCGCCGCCTGGCCGTTCTCCGCCTCGGCCACCTGGTAGCCCTGCTCCTGGACGGCCCGCACGAGGAGGCTGCGGTTGACCCGCGAGTCGTCCACGACCAGGACGCGTCCGGAAGTGTCGGCGTTCATGCCGTCGCGCCTCCCAGGCGCTCGTTCAGCGCGGTCGCGACCGGCTCATAGGCGCCCGCGACGGCCGTGATGTGCTCGTCAAGCCAGGCTGGTTCTGCCTCGAGGGCGTTCGTCTCGACCTCGCGGCACAACGCCGCGAACGCCGTCGCCCCCAGGCTCGCGCTCGTCGACTTCAGGGTGTGGGCGGCACGGCGCAGCGCGGTCCGGTCGTCCGCCCGCAGCCCGGCCCGCATCGCCTCGAGCAGGCCCGGGCTGTCGCCGAGGTAGGCCTCCACCAGCTCGGCCAGGAACGTCCGATCGCCGCCCACCGTCTCCAGCAGGTTGCCCAGGATCGCCTCGTCGAGCACCTCGTCAGGCATGGGCCTGACCGCCGGGCGACGTCGCCGCGAGGGCGGCCGCCAGCTCCGCCGGCCGGATGGGCTTGGAGACGTAGTCGTCCATGCCGGCCGCCAGGCACAGCTCACGATCGCCGGCCAGGGCGTTGGCCGTCATGGCCACGATGCGCACGCCGCGGGATGCTTCCCCGGCCTTGCCGGCGCGCACCTGTCGGGTCGCCTCAAGGCCGTCCAGCTCGGGCATCTGCACGTCCATCAGGACGACGTCATAGGGCTGCGCCGCCAGCGCCTGGACCGCCTCGAGACCGTTCGTCGCCACGTCCGCCTCGTACCCGATCTGGGACAGCAGGCGCAGCGCGAGCTTGCGGTTCACGGCGTTGTCCTCCGCCAGCAGGATGCGCAGCGGATGGCGCTCGCCAAGGCGCGGACCTGCCGCTGCGCGCGCGTCGCTCGCGCCCTCCCCGACCGGCTCGCGGCCCAGCAGCACCGTCACCAGCGCGTCATGCAACGCGGAGGGCTTGACCGGCTTCAGCAGGAACGAGGCGACGGCCGACGACGCCCGGCCATGTTCGCGATGGCCGATCGACGAGAGGATGATGACCGGCAGGCCGTGGCCGTGGGCCGACTCGCGCAGCCCGTCGGCGAGCGCGTAGCCGTCCACGTCGGGCATGGCCAGGTCCACCAGCGCGACGTCGAAGTGCTCGCCCGATTCGACCAGCCGCAGGGCGGTCGCGGCGCCATCGGTATCGCGCGTGCTCATGCCCCAGCGCGTCAGCTGGGCGACGAGGATGCGCCGGTTCGTGGCGTTGTCGTCCACGATCAGCACGCGGCGACCGGTCAGGGCCGGCAGCGGGCCGCTGGGGGCCGCGGCGACGTCGGCATCGGCCGCCACGGGGGCCCGGAACACGAGGCGGAAGAGGCTGCCGGCGCCGTCCCCCTCGCTCTCCGCGGTCAGCGTGCCATCCATGAGCTCGGCGAGGCGCCGGCTGATGGCCAGGCCCAGGCCCGTGCCGCCGTAGCGGCGGCTTGTCGAGATGTCGGCCTGGCTGAAGGACTGGAAGAGCCGGCCCATGCGATCGGCGGGGATACCGATGCCGGTGTCCTGCACCTCGACCGCCAGCTCCCACCGTTCACCGCGCCGCCCGCGCTCGGCCACCCGGCGACCGGCGACGCGGAGCACGATCTCCCCGTGGTCGGTGAACTTGACCGCATTGGACAGGAGGTTCAGCACGACCTGGCGCACGCGCCCGGCGTCGCCCACCAGCGCGCGCGGCAGGCCGTCCTCGGGGGCGTACACGAGCTCCAGGCCCTTCTTCGCCGCGAGCGGGGCGATGGTGTCCAGGGCGCCCTCGATGCACGGCCCCAGCGCGAAGGGGAGAGCCTCCAGGTCGATCTTGCCGGCCTCGATCTTGGAGAAGTCCAGGATGTCGTTGATGATGGTCAGGAGGGCCTCGCCGGAGGTCGCGATCGTGTCGGCGTAGTCCCGCTGCTCCGCGTTCAGGGGCGTGTCCAGGAGCAGCCCGCTCATGCCGATGATGGCGTTCATCGGCGTCCGGATCTCGTGGCTCATGGCCGCCAGGAAGGTGCTCTTGGCGCGGTTGGCCTCTTCCGCCGACTCCTGGGCCGCCCGCCCATCGGCGAAGAGGCGGGCGTTCTCGATGGCGATGGCCGCCTGTTGGGACAGGCTGACCAGGAAGGCCAGGTCGGCGTCGGTGAACGGAGGAGCGGTCTGCGGCCGCCAGACGGCCATCATGCCGGCGACGACGCCGCGCGCCAGGAGCGGCGCGGCCATGAGCCGGTCGTGCTCGTCCGGCGAGGTGCCCTCGATGATGAGCGTCCGCGGGTCGTCCACGGTGTCGTTGACGGCCTCGGCTGCCCCGCGACGGACCAGGTCGCCCAGGATGCCCTGGCCGGGCTCGATGGCGAGGGCCATGACGGCGTCGGCGATGGAGCCCTGCGCCACGAGCGCGGGATAGGTCCGACCCTCTGCGTCGGCCAGGAAGACGGCGCTCGTGTCGCCACCCAGCAGCGTCCGGGCCCGTTCGGCGATGCGCTCGATGACCGGCCGCAGCTCGAGCATGGCCGAGATCTCCGAGGCGACGTCGACGAGGGCCGCCATCTCCCCCGCTCGCCGCTGTGAGTCGCGATAGAGACGAGCGTTCTGGATGGCCACCCCGACGTTCGCGGCGAGCGTGGAGAGGAGCCGCTTCTCGTCGTCGCCGAAGCGTCCCGCCTGGTCGATGCTCTGGACGCTGATGACCCCGATGGCCCGGTCGCCGACGAGGATGGGCACGCCGAGGTAGCTGCTCGACGGCGTCCCGACGCGGTCGACGTCGGCGTAGTCACTGGCCCGGTTGAGCAGGAGCGGCTGGCCCGACGCCAGGATGCGCGAGGTCAGGCCACTCCCGCGGGGCATGGGCTCGATGTGGAGGCGCTCGCCGCGCTCGCTGTAGTAGGGGAACTCGATCCGGTCCTCCTGCTCGTCCAGCATGGCCACGTAGACCATGTCGGCGTCGAAGGTGCGGCCCAGCTGATCGCCCAGCCGATCGACCAGACGATCCAGGTCCAGCTGGGCGGCGAGGGCCTGGCTGACCTCGTTGATGGTGGCCAGCTCCGACGCCCGGTGGCGCGTCTGCTGGACCAGGCGGGCGTTCTCCAGTGATGCGCTCAGGCTGCCCGCGATGGTCGTGATGACCCGCACGTCGGACTCGCTGAAAGCGTGTTCATGGTCCAGGTTCTGCAGGGAGATGACGCCGCCGGTGGCGCCGTCGACGACGAGCGGGACCGTCAGGATCGACTTGGCCGGCGCGCCGGTGGCCAGGCGGGCCCCGCTCGCCTCGCGGGCCGCCGCCACGCCCTCGTTGAGGAGGACCAGCCGGCCGGTCTCCAGGACCCGCTTGCTGAACCCTGCCGGCGGCCCCGGCTCGTCGGGGAAGCGTTCGCCGCGCTCCACCATGTAGGGGTAGTGGACCAGCCCCGAGGGCCGGTCGAGGATGCCCAGGTAGAACGTCTCGGCATCGAAGATCTGGCGCAGTTTCTCGCCCACCAGGTCGAACATCGCCTGCGGCTCGACCTTGCTCGCCAGGCCTTGCTGGACGTCGTTGATGATGGCCAGCTCGGCCGCCCGCTGGCGGGTCTGCTCGACGAGCCGCACGTTCTCCAGGGCCACGCTGAGGCTGGCGGCGAGGGTCGTCAGGAGCTCCTGGTCGGAGTCGCTGAAGGCGTCCTCGTGGTCGATGTTCTGGAGCGAGATGTACCCACTCGTCTGCGCGCCGGCGCTCAGCGGCACGAAGAGGACCGCCCGTGCCTCCTCGCCCTGGACGGTCTTCGAGCCCATCTCCTGCGAGACCCGCTGAACGTCGCGGTTGACCACCAGGGGCTGACCGGTCTCCAGGATCCGCCGGCCGAATCCGGCCAGCGGGCCCTGCTCGTTCGGCAAACGCACCCCGCGCTCGTTGACGTACGTGTACGCGACGAGGTCGGCAGCCCGATCGAAGACCCCGATGACGACCACCTGGGCATCGAAGATCTCCTGGATCTTGTCGCCCACGAGGTCGTACATCGCCTGCATGTCGAGCTGGTGGGCGAGCCCCTGCTGGACGCCGTTGATGATGGCCAACTCGGCTGCACGCTGGTCGGACTGCTGCAACAACCGCTTCGTCTCGTCGAACAGGCGGGCGTTCTCCAGCGAGGCGCTGAGGCTCGCCGCCATCGTCGAGAGCAGCCGGACGTCGCTGTCGTCGAACGCGTATTCGCGGTCCAGGTTCTGCAGTGACACGACGCCGGCGATCTTGTCCTCCACCCGGAGGGGGACGAAGGCCAGGGAGCGGGACGGCTCGCCGCTGATGGCCAGGGGGTTGCCGTACTGCTCGCCCGCGGCATCCGCATCGTGGTCGATGAGGAGCGGCTGGCCGGTCTCGAAGACGTGCCTGCGGAACCCCACGAGGGGGATCGGCTCGTCGGGATAGCGGACCCCCCGTTCGATGGTGTACGGGAAGTGAAGGTGCTCGTCGACCGGGTCGTAGAGGCCGACATCGACGACCTGGGCATCGAACAGCTCGCGGATCTTCTCCCCCACCAGCTCGACCATGGCCTGCATCTCGAGCTGCTCGGCGAGGCCCTGCTGGACGCTGTTGATGATGGTCAGCTCGGCCGCCCGCTGGCGGGTCTCGTCGACCAGGCGGACGTTCTCCAGGGCGACGCTGAAGCTGGCCGCGATCGTCGACAGCAGCTGCACGTCCGAATCGGTGAAGGCGTCCTCGTGGTCCAGGTTCTGGAGAGAGATGACGCCGCCCGGCCGGCCGTCGACGGGCAGCGGCACGAAGAGGGCAGCCTTGGCCGGTTCGCCGCTCAGCGCACCCGGCTGGCCGAGGGCCTGCACGGCGGCCGTGGCATCCCGGTTGATGAGCAGCGGCTGGCCGGTCTCCAGGACGTGGCGCCGGGCCCCGATGACGGCCATCGTCTCGTTGGGGAAGCGCACCCCGCGCTCGATGGTGTATTCGAAACGAATCAGCCCGGCCTCGCGGTCGAGCATCGCGATGTCCACCACCTGGGCGTCGAAGATGGCCTGGATCTTGTCGCCGACCAGCTCGTACATGGCGCCCATCTCGAGCTTGCTTGTGAGGCCCTCCTGGACGCCGTTGATGATGGCCAGCTCGGCCGCCCGCTGGTCCGTCTCGGCCAGGAGGCGTTTGGTCTCATTGAACAGGCGTGCATTCTCGAGCGCCACGCCCATACTCGAGACGATCGTCGTGAGCAGGCGTTGGTCGCCCTCATCGAAGGCCTCCGGCCGCATCGACTCCAGCGACACGACGCCGATCACGGCCTCGCCGGCGATGATCGGGACGCCGAGCCACGACTCCGTCACCGCGCCCGTGATGATCGCGCCAGCCGCATCCGACTCGTCGCCATGACGGAAGAGAAGGGGCCGCCTCGTCTCGATGATCCGTGAGTTCAGGCCCGAGCCGAGCGGTCGAGCCGGTCGGTCGCGGAGTCGCACGCCCTCATCGATCGAATACGGGAAGGAGATGATCTTCGTCGTGGGGTCGAAGAGGGCCAGGGCGATGGTCGTGGCCTCGAAGATGCCCCGGATGCGTTCGCCGACCAGCTCGATGATGGCGTCAAAGTCCAGTTGCTTGGCCAGCGCCTGGCCGATCTCGTTGACGAGCGCCAGCTCGGCGGCGCGCTGCTCCGTCTCCGCCAGGAGCCGTGTGGTCTCGCCGAAGAGCCGCGCGTTCTGCAGGGCCACGCCCATGCTCGCCGCGACGGTCGAGACGAGCCGCTCGTCGGACTCGCTGAACGCGTTCTTGCGGGGGTGACCCATGATGATCGCCCCGATCACCTCCGACCCCGAGGGGATCGGCACGCCGAGCCACGACTCGGTCTGGGTCACGCCAGGGGCCAGCGACAGGGTCGTGGTCGCCGCCTGTTCCGCCGTCGTCCCCAGGCGGACCGGCCGGCCGCGCTGGACGACGATGGACGTCAGCCCCTCGCCGAGCGGGATGGGCTCCATCCGCACCCGACGGCCGCTGTCGATGAAGTAGGGGAACGCGATCGTGCCCGCCGTGCGTTCGTAGATGCCGACGGCGATGTCCCGGGCCTGCGAGCGGAAGATCGTCCGCAGGCGCTTGCCGACGAGCTCGACGATGGCGTCGAAGTCCAGTTGCTTGGCCAGGGCATGGCCGATCTCGTTGATCAGGGCCAGCTCGGCAGCCCGGTGCTCGGTCTCGGCGAGGAGGCGTTTGGTCTCGGCGAACAGGCGGGCGTTCTCGAGGGCCACGCCCATGCTGGCGGCTAGGGTGGCCAGGAGCCGCTCGTCTGCCTCGCTGAAGGCGTCGCGCTCGGTGCTCTCCAGGATGATGGCAGCGATCACCCGCTCGGCGGCGATGACGGGCACGCCAAGCCAGGACTCGGTCACGGCCCCACCCAGATTGATCGCCCCCAGCTGGGCGAGCGTCGCCTGCGACCCGGCGCGGATCGCTCGCCGCTCCTGGATGACCTTGGAGGTCAAGCCGATGCCGAGCGCGAACGGCGGGTTGTGGAGCCGCTGGCCCTCCTCCATCTCGTACTGCCAGGACACCGTCTGGGTCGGCTCGTCGTACAGGGCGATGGAGATCGACCGAGTGTGGAACAGTTCCCGCACCCGTTCGCCGACCAGCTCCGTGATGGCCTCGAACTCGAGCTGCCGGGCGAGCGCCGTGCCGATCTCGTTGATCAAGCCCAGTTCGGCCGCCCGCGCCCGGGTCTCGGCGAGCAGGCGTTTCGCCTCGTCGACGAGTCGCGCATCCTCCACGGCCACGCCGACGCCGGCCGCCAGGGTGGCCAGGAGCTTCACGTCCGAGTCGTCGAACGCGTTCCTGCTGAGACTCTCGAGGATGATGGCCCCGCGGACGCGCTCGCCGGCCACCATCGGCACGCCCAGCCACGACTGGGTCTCCAGCTCGCCGACGATGATGGCCCCGCGGGCGGCGCTTTCGGCCGTGTCGTGCATCAGCAGCGGCCGCCCGGTGCGGATGACCTCGGAGGTCAGGCCGGGCCCGATGGTGAACGGCTCCGTCCGGATCGCGGGCACCTCACCCTCGGCGCGCTCGAAGGGCCACGAGATCAGCCCGCTCTTCTCGTCGTACAGGGCGATGGCGACCGACCGGACGTGGAACAGCGCGCCCACCCGCTCACCCACGAGACGGATGATCGAGTCGAGGTCCCGGCCGGTCGCGACCGCCGTGCCGATCTCCTCGACCAGGTCCAGCTGGGCCCGCAGCCCGACGCGCCGGCGGGCGACGGCCGAGGCATCGGCCGGCCGGGCGGGGCCGTGTGGTCGGGCGGGCGCAACCATGATGCGAAGACTAGGCGACGGCGCTCAGGCGCGTTCGAGGTAGCGCTGGCGCTCCCAGGCGCCGACGACCGCGTCGTACGCGGCCTGCTCCACGCGTGCGGCGTTGAGGTAGTGATCGACGACGTCCTGGCCGAAGATCTCGACGGCCGCCGTGGACCCCTCAAGGGCCTTGATCGCCTCGTACAGCGCGTGCGGCATGCGGTCACAGCCGGTGGCCAGGTAGCCGTTGCCCTTGTACTCGGGCGGCGCCTCGATGTGGTGATCGATGCCGTACAGGCCGGCGCCGATGAACGCGGCATAGGTCAGGTACGCGTTCATGTCGCCGCCGGGGAAGCGACATTCGACGTGGAGCGCGGGACCGCGGCCCACGACGCGGAAACCGGTCGTGCGGTTGTCGCGGCCCCACACCACGTTGACCGGCGCCCATGAGGCCACGGCGAAGCGCTTGTACGAGTTGATGTTGGGGGCAAAGAACGGCGCCAGCTCGCGGGCCAGCTGCATCATGCCGCCCATGAACCAGCGCATGGTCTGCGACATGCCGTAGGGCTCACCCTCCGCGTCGTACATCAGCGAGTGCTCGCCGGTGGGGTCCCAGACGCTCATGTGGAGGTGACCGGAGGAGCCGGTCCACGACGCGTCGGGCTTGGCCATGAAGGTCAGGCCGAGCCCGTTGAGATAGGCGATCTCCTTGGCCCCGTGCTTGAAGATGACGCTCCGGTCGGCCGACTCCAGGACGTCGTCGTAGCGGATGTTGACCTCGTGCTGGCCCGGTGCGGCCTCGCCCTTGCTGAACTCGATGGGGATGCGCGCCTCGGTCATCTGGTTGCGCAGCAGGCGGTGGATGGGCTCGCCCTTGGTCGCCTGGAGCAGGACGTAGTCCTCGTTGTAGTAGCCGAACCGCTCAGGCAACGCCCCACCCTTGGCGTTGACCTGGTCGTAGCTGTCGCGCAGGAGGTAGTACTCGAACTCGGATCCGGCCTTGACGGCGAAGCCGTGCTCCGCCGCGCGCGCCACCTGGCGCTTGAGGATGGTGCGCGGCGAGACGGGGATCTCCTCCTGCGTCTCGTCGTCGATGGTGTCGCTGAGCACGAGGGCCGTCTTCTCCAGCCAGGGCAGGACGCGGAGGGTGTCCCACACCGGCCTGGCCACCCAATCGCCGTAGCCGGTCTCCCAGTTCATGAGGGCGAAGCCCTCGGGCGTGTTCATCTCCATGTCGGTGCCAAGGAGGTACGTGCAGAAGTGGGCGCCGTGATCGATGACACCCTCGAGGAAGGCCTGGGCCTGGACGCGCTTGCCCATGAGGCGGCCCTGCATGTCGGTCAGGGCGACGACCAGCGTGTCGATCCGGCCATCGCGGATCATGGTCTGGAGCTCGGCCAGCCGGGGGTGGTGCGGCGCCTGGTGCTCGCTCATCCGACTCTCCTCTGGCGCACCACCCGTCGCGACCCGACGTCTTGACACGGGTAGGTGGGG
>DATBOX010000077.1:0-3080 GCA_036561685.1 Candidatus Limnocylindrales bacterium
CCTCGGGCCGCTCCAGGGCGAAGGCGCGGTGGAGGGCCTGGGCAGCGGCCTCCACGTCGGCCTCGGCGATGATGCAGGTGATGCGGATCTCGCTGGTCGAGATCATCTCGATGTTGATGCCGGCGTCGGCCAGCGTGCCGAACATCCGCGCCGCGTAGCCGGGGGCGTTCTGGATGCCGGCCCCCACGATGGAGACCTTGGCGACCGCGCGGTCGGTCGTCACCTCCGCGGCGCCAAGCTCGCGGCGGATCTCCTCGAGCAGCCGGCTCGCGCGCGCGAGGTCCACCGAGGGGATCGTGAACGACAGGTCGGTCGTGCCGGCGTGGCCGACGTTCTGGACGATCATGTCGACGTTGATGGCCGCCTCCGCGAGCGGCGCGAAGACGGCGTGGGCGACGCCCGGCCGATCGGGCACCCCGACCAGCGTGACCTTGGCGACGTGGCGGTCGGTGGCCAGGCCGCGCACCTTGTTGCGCTGCTCCACGAGCGGATCCTCCCTGATGCGCGTGCCGGGATGGTCGGAGAACGTCGAGCGCACGGCGATGACGACGCCGTTGACCCAGCCCAGCTCGACGGCGCGGGTCTGCATGACCTGAGCGCCCTGCTGGGCCAGCTCGAGCATCTCCTCGTAGCCGATGACGGGCAGCAGCCGGGCCTCGGGCACCACCCGCGGGTCGGCCGTGTAGATACCTTCGACGTCGGTCAGGATCTCGCAACGGTCGGCGCCGAGGCGGGCCGCCAGGGCGACGGCGGTCGTGTCCGAACCGCCCCGCCCGAGCGTGGTGACGTCGCTCTCCAGGAAGCCCTCCCCGGTCGCGCCCTGGAAGCCGGCCACGATCACCACGCGGCCCGCGTCGAGCTCGCGCACCAGGCGCGCGGGATCCACGTTGGCGATGCGCGCCCGGCCGTGGCGCGTGTCGGTGCGGATGCCCGCCTGCGGCCCGGTCAGGCTGATGGCCGGGATGCCGAGAGCGTGGAGCGCCATCGCCATCAGCGTGCCGCTCATGTGCTCGCCGGTCGCCAGCAGCACGTCGAGCTCGCGCGGATCCGGGTCGGGCGTGATCTGGGCGGCCAGGGCGAGGAGGTCGTCGGTCGTGTCGCCCATGGCACTGACCACCACGACCAGGCGCTCGCCCTCGGCGCGCTCACGGGCGATGCGCCCCGCCACGAGGCGGATGCGGTCGGCCGTGGCGAGCGAGGAGCCGCCGTACTTCTGGACGATGAGCATCGGTGGATTCTAGATGGCGGTCCGCCCGGCTCGGCCGGCGGCCGGGCGGTGCCGTCGGGCTACTTGGCCTCGACGGCCACGGCGCCCGCGTTGCGCGGCATGACGATGCGCACCGAGCCGGTCAGATCGGCCTCCACCGCCGCCGCCAGGAGGGCCGATTCGACCGCGGCCAGGCCGTGCACCGAGTCGCCGAAGGCGATGACCGAGGACCCGGATCCCGACAGGCAGGCGCCGAGAGCGCCCGCTTCACGAGCGGCCGCGATGAGGGCGGGCAGGGCGGGGTAGACCTCCGTGCGATAGGGCTCGTGGAGCCGATCCTCCGTCAGGACCCGCAGCATGTCCGTCCGCCCGCTCGCCAGGCCGGCCACCCCCAGAGCGACCCGGCCGACATTGAACACGGCGTCGCGATGGGGCACGGTGGCCGGCAGGACCGTCCGCATGACGGCCGTGGAGAGGCGCAGGTCGGGCACGAAGAGGACCGCTCGCAGGTCCCGCGGGGCATCGAAGCGCATCGTCTCCGGCCGGCCCTCCACCATGGCCGTGACGACGAAGCCGCCCAGCATCGCGGCCGCGACGTTGTCGGGGTGGCCCTCGAGCTCGACCGCCAGCGTCAGCATGCGTCGTTCGTCGAGCCGGCCGCCGGCGAAGGCGTCGGCCGCCACGAGCCCGCCCACGGTGGCCGCGGCGGACGAGCCAAGGCCGCGCGCCAGGGGGATCTCGTTGCGCATCCGGACGCGCCACCCCAGGCCGGCCGGCAGCTGCCCAAGGGCCCAGCGGAGCCCGGTCTCAAGGGCCTGCACGAACCGGTCGTCGGGGCCACGCGAGATCTCGCCGGGCGCGGCGCCCTCGCCCTCCACGTCGATCTCCAGGCCCTCGCCGGGCAGGAGGTCGACCTCGAAACGGTCCTTCAGATCCAGGGCCAGGGCCAGCGCATCGAAGCCCGCGCCAAGGTTGGCCGTGGTGGCCGGCACGTCGACGACGACACGGCGCAGGCCGATGCCGTCGGGCAGGGCGTCGGCCGGGCGGGTCGAGCTGCTCACCAGCCCAGGGCCTCCATGACGGCGGCCGCGTCGGCCGCGGCGTCGATGACCGGTGCCGCCTGGGCCTGGGCCGTGGCGGGATCCTTCAGGCCGTGACCGGTCAGCACGCAGACGATGGTAGCCGACGGATCGATGCGCCCTTCGGCCGCCACCTTGCGCACGCCGGCCACGGCCGCCGCGCTGGCCGGTTCGCAGAAGACGCCCTCCAGGCCGGCCAGCTCGCGGTAGGCGGCCAGGATCTCCTCATCGGTGACCGAGTCGATCAGGCCGCTCGACTCGTCGCGCGCGCGGAGCGCGTGGTCCCCGCTGGCGGGATGGCCGATGCGGATGGCCGTGGCCACGGTGGCCGGGTCGGCGACGTCGTGGCCCAGCACGAGGGGCGCCGCACCGGCGGCCTGGAAGCCCAGCATCATCGGGCGTGTCTCCACCAGGCCGGCGTCGCGGTACTCGGTGAAGCCGCGCCAGTAGGCCGTGATATTGCCGGCATTGCCGACCGGGATGGCGAGGTAGTCGGGCGCGCCGCCCAGGTCGTCGCAGACCTCGAACGCGCCCGTCTTCTGGCCGGCGATGCGGTGTGGATTGACCGAGTTGACGAGCGTCAGGGGGTGGCCGTGTGAAGCGCCCTGAGCGACCAGCTCGCGGACGATGCGCAGGGCCGCGTCGAAGTTGCCGTCGACGGCGATGACCCTGGCCCCGGCCAGCTGGGCCTGCACCAGCTTGCCGGCCGCGATCTGGCCGGCCGGCAGGACGACCACCACTTCGAGGCCCGCCGCCGCGCCGTACGCCGCCGCCGATGCCGCCGTGTTGCCGGT
>DATBOX010000078.1:0-20306 GCA_036561685.1 Candidatus Limnocylindrales bacterium
CCTGGCCTGTCGTCGGCGTGGTGAACGCCTTGAGCTGGTCGAAGACACCCGCGGAGATGGCCGCCGTCCCACCCAGGACGACGATCCTGGTCGGGGCAAGGCGGGTCAGCTGGGTGCTGATGGCGGCCGGGATGGCCGTCGACTGGACCAGGAGGAGGGGCGCACCCTGCCAGCCGGCGATGGCGGCCGCCGTGGCGGCGTCGGCGAACTGGGCGCCGGAGGCCACGTACACGACCGCCTGGTGCGCGGGGTACTGGGCGGCGGCCGCGGCGGAGGTGCCGTAGCGGTCCGGTCCGGCCAGCCGCGAGTCGGGGATGTACCGCAGCGAGTAGGTGGGGTTGGAGGCCGGGGCCGTCACGCCATGGGTCGCCGGGAGCCCGTCGGACCACGACACGAACCCGTACTGGGTGCCGCCCACCATCGGCAGCACTGGCGCGGACAGCCCCACGGCCCCGCCCTGGAAGAAGGTGTCCGTGAACGGTGTGGTGCCTGTGAAGGTGCCGGCCGTGACGGTGATGCCCGACGGCGAGCTGGTGATGGTGAACGTCGATGTCTTGGGGTACAGGTAGACCGAGGCCGAGTCGCTCAGGCCGAACGAATCGGTGCCGGTTAGCTGGATCCACAACACGGACGGATACGAATGGTCGGGCGCGCCGAAGCTGCCGGTCGAGGTGCCGGTGAGCGTCTCGATGTCGTGGGTGTGGCAATTCGACGGGCAGTGGTAGATGCGCACGTTCCACGTGAGGTCACTCGCCGGCAGGTTCCCGCCGACCGCGCCGACCGCATGCCCGGTGAACGAGATGGTGTCGCCGACGGCGAAGAAGGCTGGCACGCCGCTCGGGCGCACCGCCGGTGGGTTGCCCTGGCCGTCCAGGGTCGGCTGCGCCGGCGGGGCCACGCCGTCGATCGTGTCGATGACGGCAGTGGGCGGACTGTCGCCGGCCGTGATGGTGATCGGCGCGCTCGTGTTGGAGACTGAGTTGGCATCGGTCACCTTGAGGGTTACGTGCGACGTCCCGACGGCGTTGAAGGTGCAGGTTGGCGTCGCACTGGTGAGGCTGTCGCACGAGCCGTTGGGGATCGTCCAGGCGTACGTCAGCGGCGGGGCCGAGGTCGTGGAGGCGCTTCCGTCGAAGTGGACGGTCAGCGGCACGCCGCCGCTGGTGACGTCGGCGTGGGCGACGGCCTGGGGCACGCCGTACGAGATGCGATGGATCTGTCCCGCGTCGTAGTTCGCATAGAAGATGTCGCCGCTGACCGGGTCGGTCTCGAGGTCGACCGCGCACGTCTTGCAGGAAGGCGGCGCCACTCCGCCCACGTCGAATGGCACGATCTTGGTCGGGTCGGGCTGCCCGCTCGTCGGCAGCATGGCCCAGATGCAGTCTCGCGAGTGATCCGTGAAGAACAGCGCGCCTTTGTACTTGGCGGGGTAGCTGGTGGCGTTGTAGAAGGTCATGCCGCTGATCGACGAGCTGCCATACAGGCACCCGTCGGCGCACAGACCGGTGCCGGAATCACAGCTCGCGCCAGGTACGACCGAGGCGTCGTGGTTGTAGGCATAGAAGGGCGCCACGGCGTTGCCCGCGCTGGCCAGGCTCGTGCACTGGTTGATGCCACTCGGCCAGCCGGGGTGCACTTCAGGGCCCTCGTAGCAAGGCCAGCCGAAGTCGTTGGTACTGGTGGTGGCGGGGAGTGCCAGGCGGTCGATCTCTTCCCACGTCACGTCTCCGACGTCGCCGATCCACACCGTGCCTGACCCGGGCTGGAAGGTGAAGCGGAACGGGTTGCGCAGACCGAAGGCCAGGATGCGGCTCTGGTTGTTCTGGCCGTTGCCCGTGTAGTACGGGTTGCCGACCACGCCGGCGCCTGTCGATGGGTCGATGCGCAGCAGGGCCCCGTTCAGGACGGCCGCGCCCTGGCCCCCCGCACGGCGGATGCTCTGCGAGCGCAGCGATCCGCCTTCAGCAGTGGGGATGGTGTCGGCGGTGCCGGCCGCGGCGGGTGGGTCGCCGCACGGATTGACCGGCGTGATCAGCGGGGTCGTCGTGCCCCCGAGCTGGCCGTAGTCGAAGTCGGAGAAGCTGGCGCCTTCGCCGGCGGTCGAGTAGATGTCGCCGTCCGGCCCGATCCACAGGTCGTCGTTGGAGTGGCTGGGGTACTGCTGGCACCAGCCCTGGACGAGGACCGTCTCGTTCGACGTACCAAGGGGCGTCCCCGACGGGACGCCGCTGACGCGCGAGATACGGCCCAGGATGGTGCAGCCGTCAGTGGTCGGGTTGGGCGGGCTGGGGCAGGCGTCGTTCCACTTGGACGGCGCGTTCGGGTACGGGTCGCCCGGCAGGTCGGCCACGGGGTTGTGGTCGTAGCCGTACTGCACGTAGAAGGTGTGGTCGTTGACGAAGTTCGGCGAGAGGGCGAAGCCGAGCAGGCCGCGGTCCCAATAGTTGTCCACCTCGCTGCTGAGGTCCGCCCAGACCGTCGGCGGGTTGGGATCGGTGACGCTCTGGAACTCCAGGACCAGGCCGCTCTTCTCGGCCACGAAGACGCGCCCGTCCGCGGCGAACCTGACCTTGGTCGGGTTGGTCAGGCCGGTGAAGACGGTCGAGTCGACAAAGCCGTTGGCCGGGGTGGGTCCGCTGGCAGGTTTGACCGAGCGCGGCTGCGGCGGCGTGGCGGAGGTGGCAAACAACCCCGGCGAGGTGGCCGCGGGCGGCGTGGCGGCGGCGACGGGTGCTACCGCCGGCCCGACCACGGTCCCCGCGAGCGCGGCCAGAACGGCCAGGGCCGAGGCGGTCGCGCCGAGGCGCTGGCGGAACGGCGAGCGGCGCGCGGACATGCCCGAACTCCCCGAGGGTGATGACGCCGGAGCGTCCTGCCCGGCGCGTGATGATGACCGGGGCACCCTACCACCGCCGGAAGGGATGCGGTACTTAAGGGTTCTCAACCTGTTGCCGGGCGACACCAAGGTCCCGCGGGCGGCGGGGACCATCTTCGAGGTCACGGTCGTACCGCGCGTGGTACGGTCCGCCGCGATCCCGGGCGGGTGCCCGGGCGCTTCCCGGGAGATGGCATGCCGCACCTCGCCGCCTCCATCGTCCTGCGCCGCGCCCTCGCGTCCGGCGCTGCCGCGGCCCTCGTGCTGGCCGCCCTTGGCGCCTCATCCCTGGGCTATCCCGCGGCCGTGGAGGCCGTCGTGGCGCCGTCCGGCAAGCCCATCCTCTCGCTCGTGAAAGTGCCCGGATCGGGTACGTACGACGAGCCGCTCCTGGTCACCACCGACGGCACCAGCGGCCGCCTGTTCGTGGTCGAGCGGACCGGCGCCATCCGGGTCATCGACGGCGGCGTGAAGCAGGGCACGCCGTTCCTCTCGATGGGCGCCGTGAGCGGGGCCGCGTTCAACGACTCGGGCGACGAGGAAGGCCTGCTCGGCCTCGTCTTCGACCCCGCCTTTGCCACCAACCACACGTTCTACGTCTCGTACACGCGGACCGACGGCAGCCTCCAGGTCTCGTCGTTCACCACGGCCACGGCGACGGCCGACACGGCGGGCACGACCGCCACGCCGATCATCGACATCCCCCACCCGGTCAACCAGAACCACAACGGCGGGATGCTCAACTTCGGGCCGGACGGCGACCTGTACATCGGGACCGGTGACGGCGGGGGGGCCGATGATCCGGGCGCCGGCTGCGGCAACGCCCAGAACACGAACGTGCTGCTGGGCAAGCTCCTGCGCATCGACGTCCACAGCTCCTCACCGCTGCCCGGCAAGGCCTACGGGATCCCCGTCGGCAACCCGTTCGCCAGCGGTTCGGGCGGGGCCAAGGAGGTCTTCTCCTGGGGCCTGCGGAACCCGTGGCGCTGGAGTTTCGATCGTTCGACTGGCGACCTGTGGGTCGCCGACGTCGGCCAGGACACCTACGAAGAGGTCGACCACCTCGGCGGGGCGAGCCCGGGCCAGGGCGTGAACTTTGGCTGGCCCTACTACGAGGGCTTCCACATCGCGAAGTTCCACTCGTGCCCGGCGCCGTCCAGCCCCGGGTCCACCCCACCCCTCCTGGTCTATGACCACAGCAAGGGCTGCGCCATCATCGGCGGCTACGTCTATCGCGGCAGCGAGTTCCCGGATCTCGTGGGCCGCTACCTGTTCGGCGACCTGTGCTCGGGGACCATCTGGGATGTGGCGGCCGGCGCCACCAGCCCGGCCACCCCGGAGGTCCTGCTGCAGTCAGGCCTGACGCTGACCGGCTTCGGCGAGGACGCGGCCGGCGAGCTGTACCTGGAAGAGATCAACGGCGGCGTGTACCACATCGTGTCGAACACGACCCGCGTGTCCGGCGCCGACCGCTATGCCACGTCGGCAGCGGTGGCCGGCCTGGGCGGCTATACCACCGGCGGCACCGTCTACATCGCTTCCGGCGCGGGCTTCGCCGACGCGCTCTCGGCGGCTCCGCTGGCCGGACGCGACCACGCGCCGCTCCTGCTCGTGCCCCCGACGCTGCCGGTGCCGTCGGCCATCGCCTCTCGTCTGAGCGCGCTCGCCCCCAGCCACCTCACCCTTATCGGCGGCACCGGAGCGATCCCGACGGCCGTGGCCAACCATCTGGTCGCGACGTACCTGGGGGGCGACGCCGGCAAGCTGACGCGGCTGGCTGGGGCCGACCGCTATGACACCTCGGCCGCCATCGCCGACCCGCTACGCGGCGGCAAGTACCTGCCAGGGGTGGGCGGCGTGATCATCGCCAACGGCGGCGCCTTCCCCGACGGCATGTCCGGTGCGCCCGTCGCCGGCCGCAAGGGCTGGCCGCTGATGCTCGTCCGGGCGGACTCGATCCCGGCCCCGGTGGCCACCGCGCTGACGCACCTGAACCCGGGTGCCGTCTGGATCGTGGGCGGCACTGGCGCGGTGAGCGCTGCGGTGGAGACGCAGCTGATCAACGAGGGCTATGCGGTGACGCGTATCCCGGGCGCCGACCGGTATGCGACCTCGGCGAACACAGCGGCGGACTTCGGGCCCGACACGGTCCCGCCGGCGGTCGTCTACGTGGCCTCCGGCACGGGCTTCGCCGACGGCCTGTCGGGGACGCCGATCGTCGCCGGGGCCGGGACGGTGCTGCTGCTCCTGCCGGCGACGGGACCCGTGCCGGCCAGTATCCGCACGGTGATCTGCGAGCTGGCGCCGGTCTCGTTCGTGGTCCTTGGCGGCCCAGCGGTGGTCTCCGACGCGACGGCGGGGGGGCTGGGCCAGCCCTGCCCCTGAGCCCGATGGTGCCCGCCGTGGTACCATCGGTGCTCGCCCAGGACCGTCAACCGGTGGTGCGGCCGACCCTTCGGCAGCCGCAGGTGAGTCCGCGGCCAGGCCACAGGAGCCCATCGTTGAACCCCGCCCGCCTCACCAAGCCCGCGCTCGAGCCGCCCAAACACGTCATCGCCGAGTATCGCCACCGAGAGCTCCACGTCACCTGCATCTGCGGCTGGGAAGGCAGCGTCGGCACCGATCCGCGCCAGCCTGACGAGTGGAAGGCACACCTCGCCGCGAACCGCGAGGGCAAGCGCTAGCGCCCGTCCTCGCCGCGCCACGCGAACCGCTCCACCGCGTGGCTGATTGACCGTCCCCGAACCCGCGGCTACACTCCGCAGGCCCTGACGCCGGGTCCCCCACTGGGAAGGCCCGCGCGTCGTCACGAGCCCGAATCCCGGCAGCGGGCCGTCAGTGACTGGGCCAACCCAGCCGGCGGGAGGTGAACCGTCATTGGCCGAAGTCCGAGTCGGCGAGAACGAAACCTTCGAGAGCGCCCTGCGCCGCTTCAACAAGAAGATCCAGCAGAGCGGCATCCTCGCTGAGGCACGCCGCCGCGAGCACTACGAGAAGCCGAGCGTGAAGCGCAAGCGCAAGGAAGCCAAGCGCAAGAAGGCCGCTCGCCAGGGCTAGAGGCCTCGCCGCCCCGCTGGGCGAGCGCGGCTCCCCTCAGGAGCCCCCACGGTGACCCTTCACGACCAGATCCAGGCCTCGATCACCGACGCCATGCGTCAGCATGACGCGATGCGTCGTGACGCCCTGCGCATGGTCGCGGCCGCCCTGTACAACGCCGAGAAGGCGGCCCTGCGGCCGCTCACCGACGATGAGCAGCTGGCCGTCCTGACCCGCGAGGTCAAGCAGCGCCGCGAGTCGGTCGAGGCGTACACCAACGCCGGTCGCCTCGACCTGGCCGAACGCGAGCAGGCGGAGGCGGACCTCATCCAAACGTTCATGCCCCAGCCCCTCGACGAGGCGCAGCTGGCCGCCCTCGTCGAGGCGGCCATCACCGAGACGGGCGCCTCGTCCGCGCGCGACCTTGGCCGCGTCATGGCCGTCCTCGCCCCTCGCACGCGCGGGCGCGCCGACGGCCGCGTGGTGAGCGGGCTGGTGGCCCAGGCCCTCGCCAAGCGCGACCTGGCCGGCCACGCCCACGGATCGGGCGAGGCATGATCGCCCGCCGGGTGAGCCGGGCGGCCGCCTTCACCCGCCGCGATGCGGTGCGCCTCGTCGTGAGCGGGGCGATCCTCGCGGCCATCGTCACGGCCGTCCTGTCGATCGACCTGCTGCCGACGGCCACCTTCCAGGCCACCGTCAACGAGCCGTCACCGGTCGACGTCTACGCGCCGCGGGCCGTGCAGTACACCAGCCAGATCCAGACCGCCGCCCAACAGCAGGCGGCCCGGGCCGCCGTCGCGCCGCAGTACGACTACACGGCGGCCCGCGGCCAGGCCTTCGCCGCGCAGCAGGTGACGGCCCTGCAGAACGAGGTGGCGCCCATCGACGCGGCCTTCTCCGCGGATCTGTCGGCCGATGCCCGGCATGCCGCGCTCACTGCGGCGCTGCCCGCCCTGAGCAGCGCCAGCCGCACCACCCTGCTCGGTCTCGACGCGACCGGTTGGACGGGCCTTCGCAGCCAGATGATCACGACCCTCGAGGAGGCCCAGTCGGTCGAGGTCCGCGACACGCTGCTGCCGACCGCACGCGCCGCCCTTGGCCAGCGCCTCCCGACCAGCCTGGCGTCCGATCAGCGTGCCCTTGCTACGGAGATCCTGACTCCGCTCCTGGTGGCCGATTCGAGCTACGACCAGGCCGCCACGACCGCTGCCCAGGATGCCGCCGCGGCGGCGGTCGCGCCCGTCGTCGTCCACGTGGCCAAGGGCGAGCTGGTGGCCCTCAAGGGCGCGCCCCTGACCCCGGCCGACATCGAGGAGATCAACGCCCTCGGCTTCACCGGCCAGCCGGCCGACACCTACCGCCTCGCCGGCTGGTTCGTCCTCGCCATCCTCGTCATCGGCACCCTTCTCGCCTGGCTCTGGCGGTTCCGGCCGGAGCTGTGGCATCGCACCAATACGCTCGTCCTGCTGGGCCTCCTCCTGATCGCCGCGACAGGCGGCCTGGAGCTGACCGCGACCCGTTCGATCCTGCCCTTCTTCCTGCCGCTCGCCACGATCGGCATCCTCACGGCCATCCTGCTTGACGCCGGGACGGCCACCATCCTGACCGCGCTCGTGGCGGCCATGGCGGCGGTGGTCGTGGGCTCCGCGGCCGTGGCCGACGGCGTCGAGCTGGGGGTGTTCACGCTGCTCGGTGGCCTGGCCGGCATCATCGCCGTCCGCCGCGGTGAACGGGTCCAGCAGTTCCTCCAGGCGGGCCTCGTCATGGCCGTCGTCAACGTCCTGGTGGTGGCCCTGTTCGGGCTGCTCGGCCAGCACGACATCACGGGCACGTTGCAGTTGTGGGGCGCCGCCCTGGCCGGGGCCGGGGGGTCGGCCGTGGCCGCGGCGGGGACCTTCGCCGCGCTCGGCAATGCCTTCGGCATCACCACCGCCTTCCAGCTGCTCGAGCTGGGCAATCCCTCGCAGCCGCTCCTGCGCCGCCTGCTGCTGGATGCGCCCGGGACGTACCACCACTCGCTGATGGTGGGCAACCTGGCCGAGCGGGCGGCCGAGGCCATCGACGCCGACCCGCTCGTCGTGCGCGTGGCCGCCCTGTACCACGACATCGGCAAGCTCGGTGACCCGAACGCGTTCATCGAGAACCAGGCCGGCCGGGACAACATCCACGACGAGCTCGAGCCCGCCGAGTCGGCCGCCCTCATCAAGAGCCACGTCGCCAACGGCATCGACCTGGCCTACCAGTACCACCTGCCCAAGGCGCTCATCGCCTTCATCCCTCAGCACCACGGGACCGCGCTCATGAGCTTCTTCCTGGACAAGGCGCGCCAGCAGGCGGTGGAGGAGGCCGGCCTGCGGCCGGGCACGCCCGAGGCCGCCGCGGCCGCCGCCGGGATCGACGAGCTGCGCTTCCGCCACTCGGGCCCGCGGCCCCAGACGCGCGAGGCCGCCATCCTCATGCTGGCCGACTCCGTCGAGGCCTCGGTGCGATCGCTCGACAGCCAGGACGAGCCGGCCGTACGGGCGATGGTCGACCGCATCATCCTGGAGCGCCTCCAGGACGGCCAGTTCGACGAGTGCGACTTGACGCTGCGGGACCTGGAACGCGTCCGCGAGGCCTTCGTGCAGCAGCTCCTTGGCATGTACCACCGGCGCATCGCCTATCCGCAGAACAAGATCGTCGAGCTCGAGTCCCGTCGCGCCGCCGGTGGTGGTCGCGGCGCCTGAGCGACCTGCACGGTGAGCGGCGCCCAGCCCCGCCGCCTCTACCGACCGCCCTGGCGGATCGACCTCACGATGCGGCCCTCGGTCACCCTGCCCAGGTCGGCGGCCCGCCTGGCCGACGCGATCGCCGCGGCCGCCTCGGCCGCCGGTGCGCCGGCCCCTGCCGTCATCGGCCTCATCCTGGCCGACGACCGTGAGCTGGCTCGCCTGAACCGCTCGGCGATGGGCCACCGCGGCCCGACCGACGTGCTCTCGTTCCCGCTCCTGCCGGCGGACGCCTACCCGCCCCACCCCGGCGCGGCTCGCTCCCCGGCGCCGGCTGACATGGCGGCGTTCGTCCTGCCGCCGGGAGCCCGGCGGTGGCTGGGCGAGATTGTCGTCTCGGTGCCGCGTGCGGCGGCCCAGGCGGCCCAGGGACGGGGCGGCCAGGACGGGCGCCAGCGATGGACCACGGCCGACGAGCTGCGCCTGCTGGTGACCCACGGGACGCTGCACCTGTGCGGATGGGACCACGCCGATCCGGTGGAGGGGGCGGCCATGCGCGCCCTGGAGCGTCACCTGCTGGGCCTGCCCGATCCGTCCGGCGCGGTGGAGGCCCGGTGAGCGGCGGCCCCCCAGACTCGCTGCCCCTGCCCGTCCTGCCTCCCACCGCAACAGGCGGCCGGGCGGTGCAGCTGATGCGGCTGGTGCGCGACGCGCTGCGCCTCGAGGATCTCATCCTGATCGTCTGGGTGGCCTTCCAGCCGGCCCTCCTCGCCGCGCTTCGCGGCGGGCCGGCGGCCGGCGCGGGCGTCGCCGACGCCTTTTCGGGCCATGACCCGCTTACCGGCCTGATCGAGCTGGCGGCCGCCGCGGCCGCCCTGCTTTGCGTTGCCACACGCCCCGCCGACGGCCCGACGGTGGGACAGGGCTCGCTCATCGAGCGGGGCGTCGTGGGGCCGCTCACGGGAGGTTTCCTGCTCGTGACGGCGGTCGGCAGTCAGAACCTGTTCGGCAGCGGCGACGCCGGCTTCGGCCTGGCCCTTGGCGCGGTGGTCGTGGCGGTTCTGTTGCGAGCCGTGCTACCGGCGGTGCCGTCGGCCTGGCGCCGGGCCCTGGTGACGCCGTACGTGCTCGTCTCGACCAGCCTCTTCAGCACCGTCCTGGCCCAGGTCGACGGGCTCTTCGACATGCGAGGCGCGTTCGCCTCGGGCGCGGGTGGCGCGATCCAGGTCCTGCCGCCGCTGGTCGGCCTCGTCGTCCTCTTCTGTGCCGTGTTCTACCTGATGCTGGTCTACGCCCCGCGCCAGATGGCGCAGCCCGACGGCGGCGCGATGGCATGGCTCCTGCGATTCGCCGTCTTCGTCATCGCCGAGATCGTGGCCACGACCCTCTTCGGGGTCGCCGCCTGACCCTTACGGCCCGTTGACCAGCCCGGAGGTGTCCACGACCTCGAAGTCGCTCCCGTGGAGCGTCTGGAGCTGGTGCAGGTCGTCGTCGTCCCAGCGGCTGTCCGGCGCCCCGCTGACGTACCACGGCGAGCCGTTGTCGGCCAGGATCATGCCGTACGTCTTGAGGGCCGTCAGCACGACCTGCGCCTGGGGGCCGAAGGCGGAGATGTCGACCGACGCCTTGAGGCGCACCCGCAGGCCCATGGGCGGGTCGCTCGTCGCGCTGCAGGTGCCGCTGCCGGCCTGATGCTCGGCCGGGTAGATGTAGCCCGCGCAGGTCGATGAGGCGGTGAAGCGGAGGGCGTGCAGGATGGCGCCCGAGGCGAGCTCGTCGTAGCGCGCGAGGCCGGCGAAGATGGGCAGGCCCGCGGCGTCGGCGCTGGTCCAGCCGGCGGGCCGCAGCGCGTTCGACGTCAGGTCCCACGTCGCCCCGGAGCCGGCGTGCCAGGTCGAGCCCGACTTCGAGGCGGCGAAGAGCTCCCACAGGCGGCAGGCCGCCGGATCGACCATCAGCAGGTGGCGGTCGCTGCCGCCCTCGATCACCGGGTTCGGCGGGATGGGGTAGGCCACGTGGTCCGATTCACTGCTGTAGGTGAAGCTGACGGTGCTGGTCGGGGTGCTCGGCGCGACGATGTTGTAGGGGATGCCGTCGCCGACCGCGTCGAAGTCGGCGTGGAGGTGGCTGGTGAGGCCGATCTTGGCGATCATGTCGGCCGAGTCGGCGGCCACCGGCAGGCCATCCACCGGCACGTTCCACACGTTGTCCGCCGGGTAGACGGAGCACGCGCCGGGCAGGGGGGCGTTGGGATCCAGGTCGTCGCTCATGGCCAGCAGGACCCGGCCGCCGACCGAGGCGTCGCCGCCAAGCACGACCATCGAGCGCGCGTCCAGGCGGGTCAGCTCGGTGCCGATGGCGGCCGGCAGGGCGGCCGGCTGGACGAGCAGCAGGGGCACCCCGTCCTTGGCCGCCAGCGGGGCGCCCGACAGGGCGTCGGCGAATCCGGTGCCCGTGGCGACGTACACGACCGACGCGGGCGGGAGGCTGGGGTAGCCGGCCTGCGAGATCAGGGCGGAGGTCTTGTAGCGGTCCGCGCCGGCGATGCGGCTGGCGCCGCCGGCCGGCGTGGTGAGGCCGTCCAGCTGCGCCAGGACGGCGTCCGACACGACGGCCGAGCCGCCCAGGACGACGATGCTTGCCGGCTTGAGCCGCTGCAGCTCGGTCAGCACGAGGGGCGGGACGGCGCTCTGCTGCACGAGCGCCAGCGGGGCGCCCTGGTGGCCGGCCAGGGCCGCCGCGGAAAGGCCGTCCGGGTAGTCGGTGCCGGCCACCACGTAGATGCGCGGCGTCGTGGAACCGGGCGTGGGGTAGGTATGGAGCACGGCGGCGGACGTGGCGTAGCGGTCGTTGCCGTAGACGCGTGCGGCGCCGCCGGCCGGAGTGGTCAGCGCCTGCAGCTGGGTGAGGACCGCGTCGGAGACGACGCCGGGGCCGCCCAGAACCACGATGGTCGTGGGCTGGAGGCGGACCAGCTGGGCGTGGATCGCCGCCGGGATGGACGTCGGCGCGACCAGGAGCAGGGGCGCGCCCTGGGCTCCCGCCAGGGGCGCGGCCGACAGGGCGTCAGCATACCCGCCGCCGCTGGCCACGTAGACCGTCGTCTGGGGCGAGGCGTATGTCGCAGCCGCGGCGGCAGAGGTGGCGTACCGGTCGGCCCCGGCGAGGCGCGTGATGGGCGGGGCGTAGCCGGTGGCCCAGGCGCCGGCCGCGGCGACCATGGCGATCACGGTCGCGGCCATGGCGGAGGCGGCGAACGGGCGCCAGCGGTGCAGGGGCAGCCGGTCGACGAGGATCAAGGCGGACATGCCGCCATGGTCGTGGCGGCGGGGACGCGTCGCCACCCCGACGATGGTCCCGCCGGGGGCGTTTCCGTCTACCATCGGCACCACGGGCCGCGCGCCGGGAGATGGCGATCGTGGCCGTTCGGCGTGCCCGTCGGGAGGGAGCTGCGTGAAGATCGTCGTCGGCCTGGGCAATCCCGGCCGCCAGTACGCCGCCACGCGCCACAACGTGGGCTGGATGGTCGTGGAGCGTCTGGCCGATCGAGCCGGGTGGGGCGGTGGCCGCGAGCGGGACGCGTCGCGGGTCGTGTGGGGCCGCTACCACGACCTCGACCTGGCGCTCGTCAAGCCGCTCACCTTCATGAACGAATCGGGTCTCGCCGTGCGCAAGGTCCTCGCCCGGGAGCATGCCCCGCTGGAGGAGCTGCTGGTCGTCTGCGACGACTTCGCCCTGCCCTTCGGCCGGCTTCGCCTGCGCGCGGCCGGCAGCGCCGGGGGCCACAACGGCCTGCGCTCGATCATCGGTGAGTTGGGCAGCCAGGCCTTCGCCCGCTTGCGGGTGGGCATCGGTGAGCCCGGGGCCGGCGCGATCGACCACGTCCTGAGCCGCTTCGAGGCGGCCGAGCGGGCAGCTCTGCCGGAGGTCATCGATGCCGCGGCGGACGCGGTGGAGGCCTGGGCCCGCGACGGCGCCGCACGGGCCGCCAGCGATTGGAACGCGTGGCACCTCCCCGAGGCGCCGACGGATGAGCACATCCCACCCGTGGCGCCGACGTCCGATGAGCCACCCCTCGATGGCATCCGTCGCTCGACGACCGGCTGGCGCCGCCTCCTGCCGCGCGATCGGGGGACCACGCCGCGCGAGCCCGGCGCGTGACCGACGGATCGACGCGCCTGCGCGGTCGCAGCGGCCGCGACCGGCGTCTGGCGGAGGCGTTCGAGTCGGCGGCCCACCGACCGGCGCGGACGAGCGACCGGCTGCGCCCGCCACGCCGCGCGGCGGACCTCGCCGTCCTTACCGAGCTGCTCGCGAGCAGCGGCACGCTCCAGGCGCTGGCCGCCCGTTTCGCGCGACGCGACGGACCAGCGGCGAAGGTGGGCACCGCGCTGCGCCACGTCACGTACGCCGGGATGCCGCATGGTGCCAAGAGCTATGTCGCGGCGGCCGTGGCGCGGGCGACCGGCGAACGGTTGCTGTGGATCGCCCGTGACGCGGAGATCGCCGACCGCGTGGTCGAGGAACTGGAAGCGTGGTTCGGCGACCCCGCGGCCGTGGTCACGCTGGAGCCGCGGTCGGCCCTGGCGTACGAGCGCTCGGGCCTCATCGGCGACGAGTCCGCCGCGCGGGTGGCGGCGCTGGCGGCCTGGGCGGGCGGCTCGCCCCGCGTCCTCGTGGCGAGCGTCCAGGCGCTCTTCCAGCGCACCCTGGCACCGGCCGACCTGCCGGCCGAGCCGCTGCGCCTGGTGGTGGGCCGGCGCGTCTCCCAGGACCGCCTCCTGGCCGAGCTGGTGCGGCTGGGCTACGAACCGGTCGTGGAGGTCGGCGGTCGCGGCGAGTTCGTGCGGCGTGGCGGCCTGGTCGACTTCTACCCGCCCGGCGCGCCGCTGCCGGTGCGGGCGGAGTGGTTCGGCGACGAGGTCGAATCGCTGCGGGCCTTCGATCCGGCCGACCAGCGCGGGGTGGCCGCCGTCGCGGACGTGACGATCCTGCCGGCCAGCGAGTTCCTCATGCCGTCCCAGGACCGCGACACGTGGCTGCGCGCGCGCCTCGGCCGTGCCGCGCGGGCGCTGCCGGATCGACTGGCGGCGGACCTGGCGCGCCTCGTCGACAGCGGCGACCCCGGTGACGCGGCCGAGGTATGGAGCGGCGTCCTGGCGCCGGCCACGGCGCTCGATCACGTCGGCGACGCGATCTGGGTCCTCGACGAGCCGGCGGACGTGGACCACGCCACCGAGACGCTGTGGGGCCAGGCGACCGAGCGCGCCGCCGACCTGGTCGCCGCGGGCGAGTTGAGCCGCGCCTGGCCCAGCGTGTACGTTGAGCCGCGGGTGTGGCGGGCGGCGCTCCACGAGGCGCGCACCCTGGAGCTGCACTGGGAGACCGACATCGACGGCGCGCCACCCGGCGGCAATCCCTTCGGGTGGCGGGAGCCGTCGCTGCCGCCGGCGCCACTTGGGCGGCTGGGCGAGGCGGTCGAGCGCTGGCGGAAGGACGGCCAGCGCGTGGTCATCACCTCCGACCAGTCGGCCCGCCTGGCCGAGCTGCTGGAGGACGCCGGGGTCAGCGCCGCACCGGTCGCCGGGCTCGCCGCAGCCCCTCCGCCGGGGGGCGTGGCCCTCGTCGAGCGGAGCCTGAACGGCGGCTTCGAGGGCGGCCCCGAGGGGCTCGTCGTGCTGAGCGATCGCGAGCTGTTCGGCACGGTGCGCGTGCGGCGGCCTCGGGCCCTCCGCCGCGTCGTGCCGCGCGACCTGCTGGAGCGCCTCCAGCCGGGGGACGCGGTCGTCCACATCGACCATGGCGTGGCGCGCTACGCCGGCCTCGTGCGGCGGTCGGCCGGTGGCGCCGGCGACGAGGAGCGCGACTTCCTGGAGCTGCACTTCGTGGGCACCGACCGCATGTGGGTGCCGGTCGAGCAGATCGATCGCCTCAGCCGCTACGCCGGCGATGACCAGCCGGTCCTGAGCCGCCTGGGTGGCGGCGAGTGGCTGCGCACCAAGGCGCGCGTCAAGCGGGCGGTGACGGACCTGGCGCGTGAGCTCCTGGAGCTGTACGGCGCGCGTGCCAACGCCCGCGGACACCCCTTCGGACCGGACACGCCCTGGCAGCAGGAGCTGGAGGCCGCCTTCCCCTACGAGGAGACGCCGGACCAGCTCCGTGCCGTCGCCGAGGTCAAGGCTGACATGGAGGCCGAGCAGCCCATGGATCGCCTGGTGGTGGGCGACGTGGGGTACGGCAAGACGGAGGTCGCCCTGCGGGCCGCCTTCAAGGCCATCCAGGACGGGCGCCAGGTGGCCGTCCTCGTGCCGACCACCGTGCTCGCCCAGCAGCACCTGGAGACGTTCCGCGCCCGCTTCGCCGCCTACCCCATCGGCGTCCGCATGCTGAGCCGGTTCGTGCCGCCGGCCGAACAGGCCCAGGCGGTGGCCGGCCTGGCCGACGGGTCGGTCGACCTCGCCATCGGGACGCACCGCCTCCTGTCCCGCGACATCCGCTTCCGCGACCTGGGCCTCCTCGTCGTGGACGAGGAGCAGCGCTTCGGCGTGGCCCACAAGGAGCGTCTCAAGCAGCTCCGCACGGAGGTCGACGTGCTGACCCTGTCGGCCACGCCGATCCCGCGCACGCTGAACATGGCCCTCGTCGGCGTGCGTGACATGAGCGTCATCGAGACCGCGCCGGAGGACCGCCTGCCCATCCAGACGCGCGTCGCGGAGGCCTCCGCCGGGCTCGTCCGCGACGCCATCCTGCGCGAAGTCGACCGCGGCGGGCAGGTCTTCTTCGTGCACAACCGCGTGGAGACCATCGAGGCCCAGGCCGAGCAGCTGCGCCGCCTCCTGCCGGACGCGCGGATCATCGTCGGGCACGGCCAGATGCCGGAGGGCAGCCTGGAGCGGGTGATGCTGGCCTTCTCGCGCGGCGAACACGACGTCCTGGTCTGCACCACGATCATCGAGTCGGGCCTGGACATCCCCAATGCCAACACCATCGTCATCGACCGGGCCGACACGCTGGGCCTGGCCCAGCTCTACCAGCTGCGCGGACGGGTCGGCCGCTCGAGCCGGCGGGCCTACGCCTACCTGCTGTACCGCCGGCGTGGCCAGCTGACCGAGGTGGCGCGCAAGCGGCTGCAGGCGATCTTCAACGCCTCCGAGCTCGGGGCAGGCTTCCAGATCGCCCTCTCCGACCTGGAGATCCGCGGCGCCGGCAACCTCCTGGGGGCCGAGCAGCACGGCCATATCGCCGCCGTCGGCTTCGACCTGTACACGAGCCTCCTGGCCGAGGCGGTCGAGGAGCAGAAAGCCCTGGCAGAGGACCGGCCGGCGGAGGTGGCGCGCCCGGGTGCGGTCATCGACCTGCCCATCGACGCCTACCTGCCCGACGGCTACGTGCCCGAGGCGGCCCAGAAGCTGGAGGTCTACCGGCGGCTGGCGCGCGCCACCGACCCGGCCACCCTCGATGCCGTCCGGGCAGACCTGCTCGACCGGTTCGGACCACTGCCGCCGCCGGTCGACCGGCTGATGGAGGTGGCCCATCTGCGGCTCGCCGCGGATGCGGCCGGCATCGCCTCCGTGGCCCGGGAGGGCGGCCAGCTGGTCGTCCGTTTCGCGGGGTCCTGGTCACGGGTGGACACCGTGCGGGCCATGGCGCCGCAGAGCGCGAGCGACCCGGTCCGGGCAGCGGCCGGCGGCGTCACCTACGCTTCCAACCAGATGCGGGTGCGCCTGCCCCGCGATACGGCCGCCGCCTGGCGCCTGACGCGCTCGATCGTCGAGCGTCTCGTCCCGCGTCCTTAGGGTCGAGCGCTTGCCTGTGGGGCAAGTCTTGCTTCATGGGCAAGCAACGAACACCGAGTCCGCATGTCGGCCCCTGACAGGGCCTGTTCTTGCCCTGTGAGCAAGTAACGAGCAAGGAATGGCCCCTCCGTGACCGTCGATCGGCGGTGCGGGTCCTAAAGCAGCGCCACCGGGGTCCCCGAGGTCGGCTACTTGCCTCACAAGCAAGCGAAGGGCCAAGACAGGCCGGTTCCGCGTCGGCCTGGTCGGTTGCTTGCCTCACAGGCAAGAACCAGCCAGCCGGGGACTTTGGAGCACCACCGGAGGGCCACCACCGCGGGCCGCGATACGCCATCCGGCTCGGCCGCGGCGGGCTTGCAGCGGCGGGCCCGCGGTGCCAGCATGGACGCCTTCCGCCGAGCAACTGGGACTGGGGTGCGCAGTCCCTTGACGGGGTCGCTGAGTGGAGGTGCCGCCGATGGTCGAGCAGGTCGCCCTCATGGTCAACGGGGTCGCGCGGACCGTGGAGGTGGAGCCCAGACGACTGCTGGTGGAGCTGCTGCGTGAGGACCTTGGGCTGACCGGGACCCACGTCGGCTGTGACACCAGCCAGTGCGGCGCATGCACCGTGGTGGTCGACGGGAGCGCCGTGAAGTCGTGCACGATGCTGGCCGTCCAGGCCGACGGGAGCGCCGTCACGACGATCGAGGGCCTCGCCCCCGCCGGCGGACTGCACCCGCTCCAGCAGGCGTTCTGGGACAAGCACGGCCTGCAGTGCGGGTTCTGCACGCCCGGCATGATCATGGCCGCCACCGACCTCCTTGGCCGCGCGTCGGACCCCAGCGACGAGCAGATCCGCCACGCCATCGAGGGCAACCTGTGCCGCTGCACGGGCTACCAGAACATCGTGGCCGCCATCCGCGAGGCGGCCCGCACGACCCGTGACGGCGCCGCCGACGCGGCCGGCCGCGCGTCCTGACAGGGGAGGCGAGCACGATGGCCACCGACGTCCTCGGTACCTCCGTCAAGCGGGTCGAAGACCCGCGCTTCATCACCGGCAAGGGCCGCTACCTCGACGACATCCAGATGCCGGGCATGACCCACCTGGCGATCCTGCGCAGCCCCTATGCCCACGCCAACATCAAGGCCGTCGACACGTCCGCGGCGCGCGCGATGCCCGGCGTCGTGGCCGTCTTCACCGGCGTCGACATCCCGTACAACCCGCTGCCCATGGCCTGGCCGGCCGGTGGCGTGGCGGGCATCCAGAACAACGTCAACACGCCCCGCGTCCTGGCCACCGACAGCGTCAAGTGGACCGGCGAGGGGGTGGCCGCGGTGGTCGCCGAGACGGCCGCCCAGGCGGTCGATGCGCTGGAGGCCATCGTCGTCGACTACGAGCCCCTTCCGGTCGTGGTCGACGCCGAGGCGGCGACCCAGCCCGGCGCCGTGCAGCTCCACGAGAACGCGCCGCGCAACGTGGTCTTCGAGTGGACCGTCGGCGACAAGGCGGGCACCGACCGGGCCGTCGATACGGCAGAGGTCGTGGTCCGCCAGCGCATCGTCAACCAGCGCCTCATCCCCAACCCCATGGAGGTGCGCGGCGACATCGGCTGGTACAACCCGGGGACCGACGAGTACACGGTCTGGATGTCCAGCCAGACGCCGCACATCCAGCGCCTCCTGCTGACCGCCTTCGTGACCGGCATCCCCGAGCACAAGGTGCGCTGCATCAGCCCCGACGTGGGCGGTGCGTTCGGCACCAAGATCTTCTGCTACGCCGACATGGCCCTCGTCATGTTCGCCAGCAAGGCCATCGGCGGGCGCCCCGTCAAGTGGGTGGAGGACCGCCGCGAGAACTACCAGTCGACGATCCACGGCCGGGACCACATCACCTACCTGGAGATCGCCGGCAAGCGCGACGGCGAGGTCACCGGCCTGCGCGTCAAGACGTACGCCAACCTGGGCGGCCGTCTCTCGACGATCGGCCCAGGCATCCCCACGACCCTCTACGGCCGGGTGCTCTCAGGCTGCTACAAGATCCCCAACGTCTACTGCGAGGTCACGGGGGTCTACACCAACACGACGTTCGTCGACGCCTACCGCGGCGCCGGCCGGCCCGAAGCCACCTACGTCGTGGAACGGGCCATGGACCTCTTCGCGGCCGAGATCGGCATGGACCGGGCGGAGGTCAGGCGGCGCAACTTCATCGCCCCCGACGCCTTCCCCTACGACAACCCGTCAGGTCTGGGCACCGCCTCCGGTGGGGCGAAGATCTACATCGACTCGGGCAACTACGAGCCGGCCCTCGACAAGGCGCTGGCCACGGTGGGCTACGCCGACCTGGCCAAGGCCAAGGCGGAGGCGCGCGCCCGCGGCAAGTACCTGGGCCTGGGCCTCTCGACCTACATCGAGGTGTGCGGCGTCGCGCCTTCGAAGTGGATCGGCGCGGTCGGTGAGGGCTGGGGCGCCGCCATGTGGGAGTCGGCCAACATCCGTGTGCACCTGACGGGCAAGGTCATCCTGACCATGGGCACCCAGCCACAGGGCCAGGGCCATGAGACGACCTACGCGCAGATCATCGCCCACGAGCTGGGCATCCCCATGGAGGACATCATCGTCCAGCACTCCGACACGCAGGGCACGCCGTTCGGCTACGGCTCGTACGGCAGCCGCACCTCGTCGGTCGGCGGCACGGCGGCCGTGAAGGCGGCCGGCAAGGTTCGCGAGAAGGCGCGCGCCTACGCGGCCCACATGCTGGAGGCCTCGGTCGACGACATCGAGGTCGAGGGCGCGGAGTACCGCGTGAAGGGCTCCCCGGACAAGAAGAAGACGCTCCAGGAGATCGCCTTCGCGCTCGACCTGGGCTTCAGCCTGCCGGAGGGCATGGAGCCGTACCTGGACGAGACCGTCTACCACGACACACCCAACTGCACGTGGCCCTTCGGTACGCACGTGGCGGTCGTGGAGATCGACGAGGAGACCGGCAAGGTGGACCTCGTGCGCTACGTCGCGGTGGACGACGTGGGCAAGAAGATCAACCCCATGATCGTCGACGGCCAGCTCCACGGGGGCATCGTGCAGGGGGTCGGGCAGGCGCTCTGGGAGGGCGCCATCTACGGCCAGGACGGGCAGCTCCTGTCGGGCTCGATGCTCGACTACGCCCTGCCAAAGGCGTCCTGGCTGCCCAACCTGGAGCTCGACGAGACCGTCACGCCCTCGCCGGTCAACCCGCTGGGCGTCAAGGGCGTGGGCGAGGCGGGCGCGATCGCCAGCACGGCCGCGGTGGCCAACGCCGTGATCGACGCCCTGGCGCCGTTCGGGGTGCGCCATCTCGACATGCCCTACACGCCGCAGACCATGTGGCGGGCGATGCACGCGGCGAAGGGAGGCCCGGCATGATCCCGGCGTCGTTCGAGTACGTCCGGCCCGCCTCGCTCGACGAGGCGCTCGGCCTCCTGGGCGATGACGGCACCAAGATCATCGCCGGCGGCCAGTCGCTCCTGCCGCTCATGAAGCTGCGGCTGGCCCGGCCCGAGCGGCTCGTCGACATCGGGGCGCTGGCGGCGCTGCGCGGCACCCGCCGCCTGGCCGACGGGGCACTCGCCATCGGCGGCCTCACCCGCTACGTCGACCTGATGACCGATCCGGCCGTGGTGGCCTATGCCGCCCTGACCGACGCGCTGCCGTCGATCGGCGACGTCCAGGTCCGCAACCGGGGCACGATCGGCGGCGCGCTGGCCCACTGCGACCCGGCCTCCGACCTGCCCGCCGTGCTGCTCGCCTTCGACGCCCAGGTGGTCGCCCGCTCGCGCCGTGGCGAGCGCACGATCGCCCTGGCCGACTTCTTCGAAGGCCCCTTCCAGACGGCCCTGGCGGCCGACGAGATCCTGACCGAGGTGCACCTGCCGG
>DATBOX010000079.1:0-6198 GCA_036561685.1 Candidatus Limnocylindrales bacterium
AGGCGAGCCAGCCAGCCGCCGCCGGCCGGTACGGTCTCGGCGGTCAGCGAACGGATCACCCGGTCGTGCAGGGCGGCCGGCGCAGCGCCGGTGTCAAATCGGGCATGCAGGCGGCGACTGAGTCGGGCCTCCAGTTCACGCTCGTCCATCGGTCGCCTCCAGGGTCGTGCGCATCGTTCGCAGCGCGTAGTGCAGTCGCGACTTGACCGTGCCGAGCGGCAGGTCCAGGCGGTCCGCGATGTCTTCCAGGCTCATGTCGCGCCAGTAGCGCAGCAGGACCACCAGGCGGTGGTCGGGATCCAGGCGATCAAATGCGGCGTCCAGCTGGGGGTCGCCACGATGATCGGCCGGGTCGGGTGCCGTCCCCTCCCCCGTCCAGGCCGACTGCAGCGCGATTGCGCGCACCCGTTGACGCTGCCGCCGCCGCAACCGATCGCGGCAGCCGTTGATGAGCACGCGCTCGAACCAGGCATCGAACCGTTCCTGGTCGCGCAGCGAACCACCCTTCTGCCAGGCCGTCAGGCAGGCGTCCTGGACGGCATCCTCGGCTTCGCGCTCGTCCGTCAGGATGGCCCGCGCCAGCCGGTAGCCCCGATCGACCTGTCCTTCGATGCGCCGGGCCAGGGTGTCCCGCCGATCGACCGCCATCACGGTCTCCACGTCTCCCTCGCGAGCCTGTCGTCCGCGGGCTCAGCGTCCGCGGTCACCCTATCCGACGCCCGACCCGGTCGAAAAGGTTCAACGATGCGTAGTGGCTCGCCGGGGCGGCTCCAGGCCCGTGCACCTGTCCATCTACCAATGGGGGTGGTATGGAGCAACTCAGAGACCACGACGCCCGAGGCTCGACCCCCGTTTGCGCTCAGGGATGGCGACCCATGACTCGATCGAGGTGTCTGGGACGCCGCGTACCTGCTCTCACGGCACCCGGATTGCTATCTGGACAGGTTGGGCCGACGTTGGACCGATCCGTGGCCGGCAACTGCCCGCGACCTGGTCAAACGTGACTGGGAGGCACGTTAGAGCCACTTGACGCCCGCCGGTCGCCCCTGGACTGCCGCGATGCCGTCGTTTCGTGCTCACGCGGGGGTCGTGGCGCCGATCGGCTGGCCCGGGGACGCCTCGAAACCGCCCTAACGTGCCCCGGAGTCAGATCTGACCAGGTGTGGCCGGGCGGCGGCACCGCTGTGGCTATGCCGCGGGGCGGTACCAGCCGCCGGCGCGCGCCGCAGCCCGACCGCGTCAGGCGGCCTCGGCGACCGGGGCGGTGAACTGGCTCGAGTAGAGCTCGTGGTAGAAGCCGCGCTCGGCGAGGAGCGACTCGTGGTCGCCCTGCTCCACGATCTTGCCGTGGTTCATGACCAGGATCGTGTGGGCGTCGCGGATGGTCGAGAGGCGGTGGGCGATGACGAAGGACGTGCGCCCCTCCATCAGCTTGGCCATGGCCCGCTGGATGAGCACCTCGGTGCGGGTGTCGACCGAGCTGGTGGCCTCGTCGAGGATGAGGATCTGGGGGTCGGCCAGGAAGGCGCGGGCGATGGTCAGCAGCTGCTTCTCGCCCTGCGACAGGTTGGTCGCGTCGTCATCGATGACCGTGTCGTAGCCGTCGGCCAGCGTGCGCACGAAGTGATCCACGTGCGCCGCCTCGGCGGCCGCGATGATCTGCTCCTCGGTGGCGCCCTCGAGGCCGTAGGCGATGTTCTCGCGGATCGTGCCGTGGAAGAGCCACGCATCCTGGAGGACCATGCCGAAGGTGTGGCGCAGGTCGTCGCGGGTCATCTCACGCGTGTCCACGCCGTCGACCGTGATGCGGCCGCCGTCGATCTCGTAGAAGCGCATCAGGAGGTTGACGAGGGTCGTCTTGCCCGCGCCGGTCGGGCCGACGATGGCGATGGTGTGGCCGGGCTGCACGACGAGGTTCATGGCGTCGATGAGCGGCACGTCCGGCAGGTAGCGGAACGAGACATCGTCGAACACGACCTGGCCGGCGGCGTGCTCGACCCGCTGGGGCTCGGCCACGTCGGGGATCTCCTCCGTCTCGTCCAGCAGCTCGAAGGCCCGCTCGGCGGAGGCCACGGCCGACTGGATGACGTTGAGGATGCTGGCCGTCTGGATGATCGGCTGGGTGAACTGGCGCGAGTACTGCACAAAAGCTTGGACGTCGCCCAGCGTCAGCTGTCCGGAGGCGACCCGCAGGCCGCCGATCACGGCCACGCCGACGTAGTTGAGGTTGGCGATGAAGCTCATCGCCGGCTGGATGATGCCGGAGATGAACTGGGCCCGGTAGCTGGCGTCGTAGAGCCTCTCGTTCTGCTCCTGGAACGTTTCCAGGGCCTCCTTCTGGCGGCCGAAGACGGTCACGATGGCGTGCCCCGTGTGCATCTCCTCGACGTGCCCGTTGAGCGAGCCGGTGATCTTCCACTGGGCGGCGAACTGCTTCTGCGAGCGCTTGGCGATCAGGGCGGCGACGATGACCGAGGCCGGTACGGCGAGCAGCGAGATGACCGCCAGCTCCGGGCTGATGAGCACCATCATCACGAGCACGCCGATGACCGTCAGGACCGATGTGATCAACTGCGTGAGGCTCTGCTGGAGCGTCTGGCCGATGTTGTCGATGTCATTGGTGACGCGGCTCAGGATGTCGCCGCGGGGGTGGCTGTCGAAGTACTTGAGCGGCAGCCGGCCCAGCTTCTCGTCGACGTCGGTCCGCAGCCGATAGACGGTGCGCTGGGTCACGCCGGCCATGAGGTAGGCCTGGGCCCAGGCGAACAACGAGCTGATGAGGAAGATGCCGGCCAGGATGAGCAGGATCTGGGCGAGCGCCCCGAAATCGATGCCGACGCCGGGCGTGACCGTCATGCCCGACAGGAGGTCGGCGATCTGGCCCTGGCCGGAGGCTCGCAGCCCGGCCTCCACCTGCGCCTGGGTCAGGTTCGACGGCAGGTCCTTGCCGATGACGCCGGAGAAGATGATGTCCGTGGCGTTGCCCAGGATGCGCGGCCCCAGGACCGAGGTCGTGACGCTCACGATGGCCAGGCCGATGACGAGGACCACGATCGGCGCCTCGGGCCGCAGCCGACCAAGCAGCCGGAAGAACGCGCCGCGGAAGTCCTTGGGCTTCTCGGCCGGCATGCCCATCATGCCGCCCTGCCAGCGATTGGGGCCGCCTCCACCCGGCCGCCCGGCGCCGCCACCGACGCCCGACGGGGGTCCGCCGGGTCGACCGCCACCCATGCCGTGAGGTCCGCTCATGCCGCCTGCGCCTCGGCCGCGGTGAGCTGCGAGAAGACGATCTCGCGGTAGGTCTCGCACGTCTCGAGCAGCTCGTGGTGGCGGCCCACGCCGACCACGCGGCCCTCGTCCATGACCACGATCTGGTCGGCGTGCATGATGGTGCCGACGCGCTGCGCCACGATGAGCACGGTCGCGGACGACAGCTCCTGCTGCAGGGCGGCGCGCAGCTGTGCATCCGTCCTGAAGTCAAGGGCGGAGAAGCTGTCGTCGAAGATGTAGACCGGGGCGCGCTTGACGAGCGCACGGGCGATGGCGAGGCGCTGCCGCTGTCCGCCGGAGACGTTCGTGCCGCCCTGGTCGACCGGTGCCTGGAGCTCGCCCTCCATCTCGGAGACGAAGGTCTTGCCCTGGGCGATCTCGAGGGCATGCCACAGCGCCTCATCGTCGGCGGTCTCGTCGCCGTATCGGAGGTTGCTGGCGACCGTGCCGCTGAAGAGGAAGGCGCGCTGCGGCACGACCCCGATGCGCTGCCAGAGGTCCTCGCGCGTCATCTCACGGACGTCCACGCCGTCCACCAGCAGCGCCCCGCCGGTCACGTCGTAGAAGCGGGGGATCAGGTTGACCAGCGTGGTCTTGCCGCTGCCGGTCGAGCCCACGATGGCGGTCGTCTCGCCGGGCTTGGCCGTGAACGAGATGTCGTGGAGGACCGGCTGCTCCGCACCGGGGTAGCGGAACTCGACGTTACGGAACTCGATCGTGCCGGCGATCGTGGGGCTGGATGGACCCGTGCCGTTGCCGTGCGCGGCCACGACGGTCGGCATGACGACAGGCTTCAGGGGGTCCGTGATGCTCGGCTCGATGGTCAGGACCTCCTGGATCCGGTCGGCCGAGACGGCGGCACGGGGGACGAGGATGAACATGAAGACGGCCATCACGACGGCCATCAGGATCTGCATCAGGTAGGCCAGGAAGGCGGTCAGGTTGCCGATGGGCATGCCGCCCGAGTCGACGCGGATCGAGCCGAACCACATCACCGCGACCGTGGACAGGTTGAAGATGGCCATCATCGTCGGGATGGTCACGGCGAACAGCCGGTTGACCCGGATCGAGGTGTCGAAGAGGTCGCGGTTGGCCGCCTCGAAGCGCACCTCCTCGTGCTGCGTGCGCACGAAGGCGCGGATGACGCGCACGCCGGCCAAGGCCTCGCGCATGACCTGGTTGATGCGGTCCAGCTTGGCCTGCATCGCCCGGAAGAGCGGGATGGCGCGGCGCATGACGAGGAAGACGACGACGAACATCAGGGGCAGGATCACGACCAGGAGCCCGGACAGGGGCACGTCCTCGCGCAGGGCCATGATCACCCCGCCGATGCCCGTGATCGGCGCCAGGATCATGATCGTGAGGGCCATGAAGATGACCATCTGGACCTGCTGGACGTCGTTCGTGTTGCGGGTGATGAGCGAAGCCGTCCCGAAGTGGTTGATCTCCACCTGGGCGTAGCCGGCCACGCGCTTGAAGATCGCCGCGCGCACGTCGCGTCCGAAGGCCATGGCCACCCGTGCCCCGAAGTACACGGCCACGACGGCGCACACGCCAAGTAGCAGGCTCACCAGGAGCATGAAGAGGCCGGTCCGGATGATGTAATCCGTGTCGCCCTTGGCGATGCCGTTGTTGATGATGTCGGCGTTGAGGCTGGGCAGGTACAGGTTGGCGATGGCCTGCACGAGCAGCAGCACCAGGACGACGCTGATCTGGCGCACGTAGGGGCGCAGGTACTGGCGGAGGAGCGGGATCATCGGTCTTCCGCCTCGAACGCCTGATCCGGCCCTTCGTCGTTGGCCATGTCCTCGGCGATCGCGGCGCGGATCGTCCGCAGCACCGACAGCAGCGCGGTCAGTTGTGTTTCATCAAGGCGCCGCATGGCCATGGCGAAGCGGGCGCGGCGATGGTCGCCGACCATCCTCACCAGCTTGAGGCCGCGCTCGGTGGGCAGGACCAGGACGACACGGCGATCTTCCGCCCCGTGCTGCCGTTCCACCAGCCCGCGCTTCTCCATCCGGTCGACGATGCCCGTCGCGCTGGCGACCGAGACGTCGAGTTCGTCGGCGAGGACGCCCATCGACTGGGCTCCCCGCGCCTCCAGCACGCTCAGCAGGCTCAGGTGGACGATGCTCAGCGAGCCCATGTGCCAGCGCTTGAACGCCGACGCCCGATCGCGTGGCGACCAGGCGGTCACCTCGTTCAGGAGCTGTTCGATGAGAGCCTGGCGCGCTTCGGCGCTCGAGGCCTCATCCGAGGTCTCGCCGGCCGCCGGCGTCACCAGGCCGCCATTCATCGCCGCCCTTACATTCAATGGCACATTGACATTCTAACTGGCATGTCGGCGGACCGTCAAACTCCCCCATCGGCCGTGCTGGCGCCGCAACCGGATCTCGTCAGTTGGCAGGAATGAGACCTTGGGGTGCTCTCTAGCGCCAGCAGTGCTGGCCTGAGCACAACGGGGTCGCCCAAGGTCTCTCGGACCGATCGGCGCAGTCGTGGTGGGGCTTGCAAGGGGTGGGACTCGTGCTCAGCTCGAGGGTCGGATGGGCTCCGATAGGGGTCTTCGACGGGGCCATACGCCCGTAGGGCGAGGCGTTGTGTTCAGAGCAGCACTGGAGGCGATACGGGACGAGTCATCGCCCAGGGGCGGCGGATGGGGTGCGCCGAGGACTGTTCCGTGAGGTGGCGGACCAGGTCAGCGGTAGTTCTGGAACTGGAGCGGGACCGGGTAGTCCTCGCCGACGACGCGGAGGCGGGCGATGACCTTCTGCAGGTCGTCCCGGGACTTGCCCGAGACGCGCACGGCGTCGCCCTGGATCTGCGACTTGACCTTGGGGAACTCGTCGCGGATGAGCTTGCTGATCTTCTTGGCCAGCTCGTCGCTCAGGCCGCGCCGCAGGCCGATGACCTGGCGGACCTTGTTGC
>DATBOX010000080.1:0-5808 GCA_036561685.1 Candidatus Limnocylindrales bacterium
GCGCGACGCGGCCAGCGCGGCCGGGATGGTGAAGGCGTCCTTGACCGCCTGGCGGATCGGCGCGACCTTGGCCGTCAGCGAGTAGTAGCAGGACAGGGCGGGGTTGTTGCACTCGACGGCGTAGCGCGGCGGGGTGAAGACGAGCGAGCGCAGGTTGTTGAGGTCGACCTGTTCGGCGAGGCCCACCAGCTGGGAGTACAGGCCCGACGGGATATTGGTGTGCACCGCGCCCTTGAGATCAGCCGCCAGGGCCGCCAGCTTGTTGATGTCGAGGAGGGTCGACAGGTCGGTCTGCTGGCGCACGGAGAGGATCACCCGCTGCTGCCGCTGGGCCCGATCGAAGTCGCTGCTGGCATGCCGTGACCGCGCATAGGCAAGGGCCTGCTGGCCGGTCATGTGCTGGATGCCCGGCATGACGTAGAGGTTCTGGTCGTTCGACCCGGGCACGGGCAGCTTGTCGTCGGTGACCGGCATCTGCACGTCGATGGTCACCCCGCCAAGGGTGTCGACGATGTTCTCGAAGCCCTGGAAGTTGACCGCCACGTAATACGGGATGTTCAGCTGGTAGAGCGTGCCGAGGGCGCCCATGAGCGCCTCCATGCCACGCGTGTAGGGGTTACCAGGCAGCGGAAAGAGAGCTTGCGATCCGGCCGCCCGGGCCCACAGGCTGTTGATCTTGCCGGGATACACGCCGTTGCTGTAGTAGGCGTGGGCCGGCCATGACGAGGGGAGGGGCACACCCTCCATGTCGCGCGGCAGGCTGAACATGCCGATCTGCTTCGTCACCGGGTCGATGCTGGCCACGATCATCGTGTCCGTGTTGAAGGTGCTGTCGCCCGGCCGCTGGTCGACGCCGACCAGCAGGATGTTGAGGCGCCCGGTGCCCGTCCACTGCGGGATCGGCGCGTCCGTCGCGGTGGAGCCCGGCGTGCTCGTATCGAGCGGGCCGGTCCCCCCGGCGGTGTCCGTCGGGCTCAGGCTGAAGGAGGGCTCGGTGTCGCCGCTGGTCAGGTCGCTGAGGCCCTGCAGCGCCACCAGGTTGTAACGGGCCACGCCGATGTGCACGAGGGGCGTGACGACCAGGACGGCCAGCAGGCCGAGCACGCCCAGGGGCCGCAGATCGGCCCGCCGGCGCGGCGACCGCAGGCTGGGCTGAAGGGGCGCAGGACCGCGGGCGAGCCGGTACGCGTCGACGATCACGACGATGCGGTAGAGCAGCAGCAGGCCGTTCAGCCCGAGCAGCACGGTCAGCACGTCGGTGCTCACGAACTGGGCGATCAGCCAGTCGCGGCCGGGCTTGCTGACGAGCATGCCGCCCACCAGGGCGATGACGAGGACGAGTGGCGCCGCGAGGGCCACCCCCCGCAGACGGTGACCGGCGTAGGCCTGGCCGAGCCCGGGGAAGAGGAAGGACAGGAACGCGGCCACGAACGGGGAGTGCGTGCCCGACGACTGCGGCGGCTGGGGCTGCATCGGGCGGATGATAGGGCTTCGGACGGGAAAGGCCCGGCCGGGCGCGAGGGGCCTTGGGCTAGACTTGGGCCGATGCCCGCCGACCACCCCTTCCGGACCGTCGAGGCGGTCCCGGATCTGCCCGCGCTGGAGCACCGCATCCTGGACCACTGGCAGCAACGTCAGACGTTCGCGCGCCTTCGGGCCCAGAACGCGGGCGGACCGCGCTGGTCGTTCCTGGACGGTCCCATCACCGCCAACAACCCGATGGGCGTCCATCACGCCTGGGGCCGCGCCTACAAGGACCTCTTCCAGCGCTTCCACGCCATGCTTGGCGAGGACCAGCGATGGCAGAACGGCTTCGACTGCCAGGGCCTGTGGGTGGAGGTCAACGTCGAGCGCGACCTGGGCTTCACCAGCAAGCGCGACATCGAGCAATACGGCATCGGCCCCTTCGTCAACCTGTGCAAGCAGCGCGTGCTGACGTTCGCCGCCCGCCAGACCGAGCAGTCCATCCGCCTCGGCATGTGGATGGACTGGAACGATCCGGCCGAGCTGCGGCGCTTGAGCGACCTCCTGGCGACCGACCCGTCACGTCCGGTCACCGTGGAGGGGCCCGCCGGCCCGGTCACCGATTCGGTGGAGATGATCGTGGGCCGCCTCGGCATGCCCGAGCTCGGCGGCTCCTACTTCACCTTCAGCAACGAGAACAACGACCTCATCTGGGGCTTCCTGGCCGAATGCCATCGCCGCGGCTGGCTGTACAAGGGCCACGACACGATGCCGTGGTGCGCCCGCTGCGGCACGGGCATCTCGCAGATGGAGATGAACGAGGGCTACCAGGACCGCGAGGACCCCGGCCTGACCGTCCGCCTGCCGCTCCTGGATCGCCCGGGCGAGTCGCTGCTCGTCTGGACGACCACGCCGTGGACCCTGCCGGCCAACGTCGTGGCCGCGGTCGGGGCCGAGCTGCGTTACGTCAAGGTGCGGCAGGGCGACCAGGTGTCGTGGCTCGGCAAGGGGACGCTCAAGCAGGCCCTGGAGGGTCCCTTCGAGGTCCTCGAGGAGAAGGGCGGCCAGGAGCTCGTCGGCTGGCGCTACGGCGGCCTCTTCGACGACCTGCCGGCCGTGGAGCGGGCGCTGGACGGGTTCGAACACCGCGTCGTGGCGTGGGACGAGGTCGGCGAGCTGGAGGGCACCGGCATCGTCCACATCGCCCCCGGCTGCGGCGCCGAGGACCACGCCCTCGGCAAGGCGCTGGGACTGCCGATGATCGCGCCGCTGACCGAGGACGGCATCTTCCTGGACGGCTTCGGGTTCCTGGCCGGCCGCGACGTGCGTGACGTGACCGACCCGGTGGTGACCCACCTGCGCCACGCCGGCCGCTTCTACCGCCTGGTGCCCTACCAGCACCGCTACCCGCACTGCTGGCGCTGCGGGACGCCGCTCGTCTTCCGCCTCGTCGACGAGTGGTACATCTCGATGGGTCCCGTCTATGACCAGCCGCGCGCGACGCTGACGGCCGAGCAGGTCGACGGCAGCCTGCGCTACCAGATCATGGAGCAGGTCGACCGCATCACCTGGATCCCCGGTTTCGGCTACGAGCGTGAGCTCGACTGGCTCCGCAACATGCACGACTGGATGATCAGCAAGAAGCGCTACTGGGGCCTGGCGCTGCCGATCTACGAGTGCGCCGCATGCGGTACCGTCGCCGTCATCGGCGGGCGTGACGAGCTGCGCCAGCGCGCCGTCGACGGCTGGGCGGAGTTCGAGGGCCACACGCCGCACCGTCCGTGGGTCGACGCCGTGACCATCGCCTGCGCCTCCTGCGGCGCGCCGGTCCGTCGCATCGCCGACGTGGGCAACCCCTGGCTTGACGCGGGCATCGTGCCCTTCAGCACGATGCATTTCCGCGAGGACCCGTCCTTCTGGGCGCAGTGGTTCCCGGCTGACTTCGTGACCGAGAGCTTCCCCGGCCAGTTCCGCAACTGGTTCTACTCGATGCTGGCCATGAGCACCGTGCTGCGGCGAGAGCCGCCATTCCGCACCCTCTTCGGCTACGGCCTTGTCTTCGGGGCCGACGGGCGACCGATGCACAAGAGCGCCGGCAACGCCATCGAGTTCGACGAGGCCGCCGAGCGGATGGGCGTCGACGTCATGCGCTGGACCTTCGCCCGGGCACGGCCTGAGGAGAACATCGACTTCGGCTGGGAGGCCGGCGACGACGCCCGCCGCGAGCTGCTGGTCCTGTGGAACGTGTTCGCCTTCCTCGTGCGCTACGCCCGCCTCGCCGGCTGGGAGCCGCCACGGGCCGGCGCTCGGGGTCTGGCCCTGGCCGGCGGCCCGCGGAGCGACGTGCTCGACCGATGGGTCGCGCTGCGCGGCGATGATCTGGCCGTCCAGGTGCGCGCCGCGCTGGAGCGATACGACGCCCGCGCCGCCGCCCTGCGCCTCGGCGAGCACATCGACGACCTCTCCACGTGGTACCTGCGGCGCAGCCGCCGGCGCTTCTCGCGACACGCCCGGCCGACCGACCGCGCGGCGGCCTTCCGCACCCTCCACGAGGCGCTCGTGACGACTGCGCGGGTCGCCGCGCCGCTGCTGCCGTTCCTGGCCGAGGAGCTGTACCAGGTGCTGGTGGCCGAGCACGACACGGCCGTCCCGCCATCGGTGCACCTCACCCGCTGGCCGTCGCCCGCCGCCGCGACCGCGGCAGATCAAGCCCTCTCGACAGCCATGGTGACCCTGCGCCGGGCGGTCGACCTGGCCCGGACGCTGCGGGCGCAGGCCGGTCTCCGCGTGCGCCAGCCGCTCGCCGCGGCGTGGCTGGCGCTGCCGGGGGGCACGCTCGCGGCCGGTCTCGCCACGGCCGACCAGGCGGCCCTGCTCGAGGTGTTCGCGGACGAGCTCAACGTCCACGACGTGCGGCTCATCGGGGCCGACTCGGACCTGCTGGCCCGGCGCGTGCGGCCGCTGCTGCCGGTCATCGGCAAGCGGCTCGGCGCGGCCATCCCGGCCATCATGGCGGCGGCGCGGGCGGGCGAGTTCGAGCTCCATGCCGACGGCAGCGTCACGCTCGGCGGGGTGACCCTCGCCCCGGACGAGGTGGAGGTGCAGGCGACGCCCCGCCCCGGCACGTCGGTGGCCCACGACCAGGGCCTCGTCGTGGTCCTCGACACGACCCTCACCGCTGCCCTGGTGGCCGAGGGCGACGCCCGCGAACTCGCGCGCGCCATCCAGGACCTGCGACGCCAGCTGGAGCTGGACCTTGACGAGGAGATCGCGGTCGACGTCGAGGCCGGCCCCTCGCTCATGGCGACCCTCGCCCCCCACCTGGAGCGGCTCAAGGCCGACACCCTGGCGACCGATATCCGTCCGTGCGATCCCTGGCCGGGGGACCGCGCGACGCACGAGACGACCGCGGCCCTCTCCACCGGCAGTGTCCGGCTGTCCGTCCACCGGGCCGGCGTCGCCGCATGACCGCACCTGCCGGCCCGGCGATGGCCGCGACGGCCGCCGCGCGCCGCACGAGGCGGTGGGTCATCTTCGGGGCTCTCGCCGGCGGCATCGTCCTGGCGGACCAGGTCACCAAGCGATGGGTCGACGCCAACTTCCAGCTGGCCTACCTCTCGACGCCCATCCCCGGCCTGGCCGCCCCGACGCCGGTCATCGGCGACCTCGTGCGCATCGCCAAGTCCTACAACGATGGCGGCCTCTTCGGGCTGTTCGGCACGGCGGCGCCCATGCTGGCCCTGGCCAGCCTCTTCGTCATCGCCATCATCGTGTGGTTCCAGGCGCGGGCCGCGAGCAGCGGGCCGCTGCTCATGACGATCACCCTGGGCCTGCTGCTGGGCGGTGCGGTGGGCAACCTCATCGACCGCCTCCGGCTGGGTTACGTCATCGACTACGTCGACACCGGCCTTGGCACGAACCGGTGGTTCACCTTCAACGTGGCCGACGCGGCCATCTCGCTGGCCATCGTCGGGCTCATCGCCATGACCTTCCTGGGCGACCGGCTGGGGACGGAGGCCCCGCCACCCGTGGCCGCCGATACGCCCGGGGCGACCGACGGGTGACGGGTGAGCCGGCGACGTTGACCGTTCCCCCTGGCGCCGCCGGTTCGCGCACGGACCGCTTCGTGGCCGACGCCTCCGGCCTGAGCCGGGCGCACGTCCAGCGCCTCATCGCCTCCGGGCACGTGACGCGCGACGGGCGGCCGCTGCGCTCCAACACCGTCCTCCCCGCCGGCGCCACCGTCCGCCTGGAGATGCCACCGGCCCTGGCGCCCGACGTCCTGGGCGAGGCCATCGATCTGCCGGTGGTCTACGAGGACGACGACCTGCTGGTGGTCGACAA
>DATBOX010000081.1:0-20993 GCA_036561685.1 Candidatus Limnocylindrales bacterium
GGAGGCCGCTGCCCGCGAGGCGGGCCTGGCGCTCGTCTACCTCGTCACACCCACGACGTCGCCGGCGCGCCGGGCGAGCATCGCCGCCAGCACGGGCGGCTTCCTGTACACCGTCTCGCTGGTCGGCGTGACCGGCGCCCGCACCCACCTCCCGCGCGAGGTGACGCACTTCCTGGCCCAGGTCCGGGCGGTGGCCCATGGACCGGTCGCCGTCGGCTTCGGCGTGTCGCGACCGGCCCACGTGCGGCGGCTGGCCAGGTCGGCCGACGGCGTGATCGTCGCCTCCGCCCTCGTCGACGCCCTGGGGCCCGACGGCCGCGACGTGGCGCGGATGGGGCGGCTCGTGGGCCAGCTCGCCCGCGCCGGGCGCTGGTCAGGCGCGCAGCACCCGTAGCGCGTTGCCGCCCATCACGGCGGCCACGATCTCCCGGCCCAGGCCGGCATCCAGCAGGGCCTGGGTGAGCGACGGCAGCCCGCGCACGTCGAAGGGCATCGCCAGCGCGCCATCGAAGTCCGAACCAAGGGCGACCTGAGCCGGGCCGGCCAGCTCCAGCGCGTGCTCGAAGCTCCGCACCACGGCCTCCAGCGTCGCGCCGCCGATGAGGGGCGTGGCGAGCGTCACGCCGATGAGCCCGCCCGCTTCGGCGACCAGCCGGGCCTCGGCATCCGCGAGGTTGCGGGTGGCCGGGCTGTAGCGGCGCCAGCGGCTGCGCGCGCCGGCGACGGCCGTGAAGCCGGTGTGACTCACGAGGAACGGCCGGCGCAGCAGGGGGACCGCCTCGCGGATCGTGGCCGGCGAGGCGTGGGCCAGGTCGACCAGGATGCCCTGGGCCTCACATTCGGCGATCGCCTCGCGCCCGAACCCGTTCAGGCCGCCGGCCTCGCGTCCGGACCCGGAGCCCGCCAGGTCCGAGTCCATCACGTGGGCCAGCCCCAGCATGCGCACCCCGAGCGCGCGCAGCCGCGCCACGTTGCGCAGGTCACCCCCGACCGCCTGGCCGCCCTGCACACCGATGAAGGCACGCAGCGCGCCGTGGCGGCCCACGGCCTCAAGGTCCGCTCGCGTCCGGGCGAGCACGAGCCGTCCACCCGACGCCGCAGCCCATCCCTCCAGGCGGCGGACGAAGGCCTCGACCAGGTCGATCGGCCGGCGGCCCCACGGCGCGATGCCCAGGGCCGCGAAGTGCGGCGCGGAGAGCAGGCCGCGCTCGTCGGGGAACCGCGTCGCGATGGTCACGCCGGCCAGGTCCAGGCCGCCGGCGCGCGCCCGGGGCAGGTCGACGTGGCCGTGGCGGAGCTCGCGGTCGATCGAGCGGCGGAAGAGGAGCGTCCCCACCAGCAGGTCCACGACCGGGATCGACGCGTGGAACGCCGCCACCTCGGCCCGCTGCGCAGGAGGTGGCCGCCCGACCGTCCGGTTGAGGGCCCGGTCGGCGAGCCGGTCGATCACGGCCGGTCAGGGCTCCGGGTCGAGGCGGTCGGCCCGGTGTGGGGCGCTGCCGCGGTCGCCACGGGCGGCCCGTTCGAGATGGCGCGTCGCCTCGATCACGCGGCGGTAGACGGCGACGAGGTCGGCCTGGAGCAGCGGTCCATCGTTGGTCGTGGCGACCCGCAGCAGGACCTCGCGCTCGCGCTCCCGGTCGATGACGGCCTTGCCCGCCTCCAGCTTGGCCTCGCCCATGGCCACGCCAAGCCGGGCCCGCTCGTTGAGCAGCTCCACGATGCGCCGGTCCAGCGCGTCGATGCGGCGCCGCAGGCGGCGCATCTCGACCGTCTCGCCCGGCCGTACTCGCGGCACGTCAGGTCTCCCGCGCGGCGAGCAGGTCCAGCGCGTCAAGGTAGCCGCGCGGCCCGTGGCCGACGATCGAGGCGACGGCGATGTCGTGCAGGAAGTTGACGCGGCGGAACGGCTCGCGGGTCGCCGGGTCGGTGAGGTGCACCTCCACGAACGGCCGCGCCACGCCAAGCAGGGCGTCGCGCAGTGAGACCGACGTGTGGGTCAGGCCGCCGGCGTTGACCACGGCCGCGTCAAAATCCTTGAGGTGCAGGCGGTCGATCAGGGCGCCTTCGTGGTTCGACTGGAAGAAGGTCACCTCCAGGCCCAGCCCGACGGCGTGGGCGCGGGTCCGCTCGTGGATCATCGCCAGCGTGTCATGGCCGTAGATCTCCGGCTCGCGCTCGCCGAGCAGGTCCAGGTTGGGTCCGTCGAGCACGAGGACGCGCATCAGGCCGCGCCACGCAGGGCCGCCGCGAGCCCGGCTTCCACGGCCGCGACCGGCACATCGGCGCGGACCGCGATGCCGGTCGCCGTCGGCAGCACCCACCGCAGGCGCCCGCCGGCCACCTTCTTGTCGCTGGCCAGGCGGCCGCGCACGTCCGCCGCCGGGACGGCCGGCGCGGCCATGCCAAGGCCCAGGTGGTCCAGGAGGGCCAGGATGCGCTGGCCGCGGGCCGCCGGCGTCACGCCGAGCGCCAGGCCGACCGCCACCGCCCCGCGCAGCCCCAGCGCCACGGCCTCGCCGTGCAGCAGGCCGTGGTACCCGCTGGCGCTCTCCAGGGCGTGGCCGATCGAGTGGCCCAGGTTGAGGGCGATCCTCCGGTCGGCCTCGCGCTCGTCGGCCAGGACGACCTCCACCTTGGCCCATGCGCAGCGCTCCACCAGCTCGGCCAGGGCGCCCGCCTCCACGGCTCGCGGACTGCCGGCGGCGAGGGCGCGGCCATCGCGCTCGAGCAGGTCGAAGAGCGCGGCGTCACCAAGGGCGGCCATCTTGACGGCCTCGGCAAGGGCGGCTCGCCGCTGGCGCGGCGGAAGCGTCGCCAGCAGCCCCACGTCGAGCACGATGGCCCGTGGCTGATGGAAGGCGCCCACCAGGTTCTTGCCCTCCGGGATGTCGATGGCCGTCTTGCCGCCGATGCTCGAGTCGAGCTGGCCGAGGAGGGTCGTCGGCACCTGGATCAAGGGCACGCCGCGGACGTACAGGGCGGCCACGAGGCCACCGGTGTCGCCCACCGCCCCGCCGCCGATCGTGACCAGCGGGTCGGCCCGTTCGTGGTGCCGGCGGGCCAGCTCGCGCACGGCCCGTTCCAGGGTGGCGAACGACTTGGCGCGCTCCCCGCGCGGCAGCAGCAGCGGCTCGACGAGGCGGCCGGGCGCCGTCAGGCGCGCCGCCAGCCGCTCTCCATGGAGGCGCCAGGCAGCAGGCTCGGAGACCACCGCGACGCGGGTGGCGCCGAGGTCGTCGAGCGCGCGCGCCACGGCCTCCCCGGCCATGTCCAGGCCCAGCACCAGCCTGCCGATACGCGTGTCCGCGTCGAGCACCGTGAGCGACGGGGTCGCGCCGCGCAGCATACGTTCCACTCGCGGCGCGACCTCGTCCGGGTGGCCGATCGCGTCGACCCGCGGCGCCGCGGCGTAGAAACGGAGGCGGGCTGCCCGCAGCCCCTGCAGGGCACGCACCGGATCGCGGCCGGCGAGTAGCGGCCGTGGCGTCGGACTTCGTTCCAGGCGCCGCGCCAGGACCTCATCCGGGGCGTCCAGCCACACGACGCGGCGGTCACGGAAGAGCCGCCAGCGGTTGCGCGGGGCAACGACGGCACCGCCACCCGTCGCGATGACCCGGGTCAAAGGATGGCCGCGATCGGGTTCACCCAGGGCCTCGATCGCGGCGGCCTCGTGGGCCCTAAAGACCCCTTCGCCGTCGCGCTCGAAGATGACCGCGGGCGGCGCGCCGGCCAGGGCCTCGATGGCGGCGTCCAGATCGATGAACTCGGCATGGTGGGCATGCGCGAGGCGTCGCCCCACGGCGCTCTTGCCGCTGCCTGGCAGGCCGACGAGGACCAGCTCCATCCCGGTGCCCTCAGTCGTCGCCGCCCGAGCCGGCCTCGGGTTCGGCTCCGGGTGCGGACGCCGTGGCGGCGGCGGCGCGGGCCTGGAAGCCGGCCAGGTTGTCTCGCACCTCGCCCAGGGAGTCGCCACCGGTCTTCTCGAGCATGAAGCGGGTCAGGGTCAGCAGCACCATCGCCTCACCGATGACGCCGGCCGCCGGCACCACGCTGATGTCGCTGCGCTCGTAGTGGGCCACCTCGACAGGCAGGCCGGTCAGGAGGTCGGCGGAGGGGAGGGGGCGGGCCAGCGTGGAGATGGGCTTGACCGCGCCGCGCACGACGAGCGGCTCGCCGTTGCTGATGCCGCCGGTCAGGCCGCCGGCGTTGTTGGTGCCGTGGTGCCACCGCCCGTCCTCGCGACCGGTGATGACGTCGTGCACCGCTGAGCCGCGACGCCGGGTCTGCTCGAAGCCCAGGCCGAACTCCACGCCCTTGACGGCGTTGATGGAGACGATCGCCTGCGCCAGCGCCCCGTCGAGGCGCCGGTCCCACTGCACGTGGCTGCCCAGGCCCAGGGGCACGCCGGTGGCCACCACCTCGAAGACCCCGCCAAGCGTGTCACCCGCGGATCGCGCCTCGTCGATGGCGGCCACCATGCGCTCCTCGGCCGCGGCGTCCAGGCAGCGCAGCGGGCTGGCCTCGGCTTCCTCGCGCGAGCGCGGCGGCGCCTGGGGGTCGGCGGCCACGTCGCCCACCGCCACGGTGTGGCTCCAGACATCGATGCCCAGCTCGCCCAGGAAGGCGCGGCAGACGGCCCCGGCCGCGACGCGCATCGTCGTTTCACGGGCCGAGGCCCGCTCGAGCACGTCCCGCACGTCATCGAAGTCGTACTTGACGGCACCAGCGAGGTCGGCGTGGCCGGGGCGGACCCGCGTCACCGGGCGCGCCCGTTTGTCGCCCCCGGCGGCGAGGGCCACCAGCTCGGCGGCCTCCTCGTCGCTCAGGCGCTCGACCTGCATCACGCGGGTCCAGTTGGCCCAGTCGCGATTGGCGACCTCGAGCAGGATCGGCGAGCCCATCGTCCGCCCGTGCCGCACGCCCGAGAGGATCGTGGCCCGATCGTGCTCGATGCTCATCCGCGCGCCCCGGCCGTGGCCGCGCTGCCGCCGGGCGAGATCGGCCGCGATCGCCTCGACGCTGACCGGCACGCCCGCTGGCAGGCCTTCCAGGATCACCCCCAGTGCCTGGCCGTGCGACTCCCCCGCGGTGAGGAAACGGAACGTCATGCGGCCGTGGAGCGCTCGGCCTCGTCCAGCCGCTCGCGCATCAGGTCAAGGGGCGGCTCCTGCCCGGTCCACAGCTTGAAAGCGGCCGCGCCCTGGTGCAGCAGCATCAGCTCACCGTTCATCGTCGCGGCGGCTCCGGCGGCCTTCGCGTCGCGCAGCAGGCGGGTCTCGCGCGGCGTGTAGATGAGATCAAGGACCAGCATCTCCGGCGGCAGCAGCTCGGCCGGGATCGGTGAGACGTCCGTGCCAAGGCCCACGGCGGAGGCATTCACGAGCACCTTTGCCTTGGCCAGCTCGGCCTCGATGACCGACTCGTGCCAGGGCATCGCCTTGAGCTCCATGTGGGCCGCCGACCGTCCGAAGAAGCGGACCAGGTTCTCCGCGCGGTGGAGGTGGCGGTTGAAGATGATGATCCGCTGGAAGCCCTCGGTGATGAGGCCGTGGACCACCGCCCGCGCGCCGCCGCCGGCGCCGAGCACGACCGCCGTGCGCGGCATCTTCTGGCGGCCCACCAGCGCGTCGAGCGCGACGCGGAAGGCGCCCACGTCGGTGTTGTGGCCGATGAGCCGCTTGCCCTCCCGCGTCACCGTGTTGACCGCGCCCGTGGCCTGGGCCTCCTCGGCGACGCGATCCATGAGCGGGGCGACCCGTTCCTTGTGGGGGATCGTGACGTTGGCGCCCAGGTAGGCCTCGTCGCGCAGCTCCTCCACCGCGGCGGCCAGCTGGAGCGGCGTGCGGTCGAGCAGCTCGTACCGCACGTCGAGGCCGGCCGCGTCGAAGGCGGCCTGCTGCATCGTCGCGGACAGTGAATGGGCGACGGGGTGGCCGATGAGGACGACTCGCTTGCTCATGCGCGCACCCTTTCCAGGTCGGAGAAGAAGCCGGGATATGAGATCGCCGCACTGGACGCGGCGTCGATGGCGGTCGTGCCCGAGGCCACCAGGCCGGCGATCGCGAACGTCATGGCGAGGCGGTGATCGGCGAGGCTCTGCACGTTGGCGCCACGGAGCCCGAAGGCCGTCTGTCCGGATCCGCCCTGGACCACCAGGTCGTCACCGTCCAGGGTCACGTCGGCCCCAAGGGCGCAAAGCCCCTCCATGATGCCGACGAGCCGATCGCTCTCCTTGTGGCGCAGTTCGCCCGCGCCGCTGAACCTGGACCGGCCGCGCGCACAGGCGGCGGCCAGCGCGAGCACGGGGATCTCGTCGATGCAGCGGGCCACATCGGCCGCGGACACGTCGATCGCCTCCAGGGCGCTGCTGCGCGCGGTCAGCGTGGCCGTCGGCTCACCTGCCTCAGGGCCGGCCGACGCCCGTTCCGTGATCGAGGCGCCCATCGCCCGCAGGAGGTCGATGACCGCCCGCCGCGTGGGATTCACGCCGACGCCCTCGAGCGCCAATTCGGCGTCCGGATGGACCGCCGCCGCCACGAGCCAGAACGCCGCCGCGGAGATGTCGCCGGGGACCGTCTCGTCGAGCGGTCGGACGGCCTGACCGCCGGCGATGGAGACCCGCTGGGCGCCGTCGCCGCCGGCCCCCACCGCCTCGGACCGGACCTCCACGCCGCGGGCGCGCAGCATGCGCTCGGTGTGGTCGCGCGTGGCCGTCGCCTCGGTCACCGACGTGACGCCCTCGGCGGCCAGGCCGGCCAGCAGGATGGCCGACTTCACCTGGGCACTGGGGACCGCCGTCGACCAGTCGATCGGCCGGAGCGGCGTGCGACCGACCAGGTGGAGGGGCGGGCGCGCCCCGCCGTCGGAACCGTCGACCGTGGCGCCCATGGCGCGGAGCGGCTCCGCCACGCGCCGCATCGGCCGGCCGCGCAGCGAGGCATCGCCGTCCAGGGTCACGTCCAGTGCCGTGCCCGCCAGCAGCCCGGCCAGGAGCCGCATCGTCGTGCCCGAGTTGCCGCAGTCGAGCGGTCCGTCCGGTGCCCGCCAGGCCGATCGGCCCGGCGAGGTGACCCGCCAATCGACGGCGCCGTCCCGCTCCTCGCCATCGATGGACACCCCGAGCGCTCGAAGGCAGGCCGCGGTGCTCCGCGGATCGAGGGCCCCCGACGCGTTGGCGATGCGCGACGTCCCCGTCGCGACGGCGGCCAGGAGCAGGGCGCGATGGGAGATCGACTTGTCGGGCGGCATGCCCAGGCGGCCGCGCAGGCGGGTCGCCTGGGGCACAGAGGCCAGGTCGGCCGGGTGGGTCGTGGTCACGGTCATCGGGTCCAACCGCTCAATGCTTGGACGCCCCGCCGATCGCGAGGGCGGCGCCCGAGAGCAGCGGATCGCGCGGCAGGCGGCTGATCTGCTCGTGGAGGGGGACGACCGCGGCCATCAGATCGCGGAACCCGTCGAAGGTCAGCGACTGCTCGCCGTCGGAAAGGGCCTCCTCCGGCCGGGGATGGACCTCCACCATGACGCCGTCGGCGCCGATGGCGACCCCGGCGATGGCCAGCGGCTTGACCAGCCAGCTCTTGCCGGTCGCATGGGACGGGTCGACGATGACCGGCAGGTGGGTCAGGTGGTGGAGCAGCGGCACGGCCGACAGGTCCATCGTGTTGCGGGTGTACGTCTCGAAGGTGCGGATGCCACGTTCGCAGAGGATCACGTTGGGGTTGCCGTTGCTGATGATGTACTCGGCCGACATCAGCCACTCCTCGATGGTCGCGCCGAAGCCGCGCTTGAGCATCACTGGCTTGGCCACCCGGCCCACGGCCGTCAGGAGCGAGTAGTTCTGCATGCTGCGGGCGCCGATCTGGAGGATGTCGGCGTAGCGGTTGACGACCTCGACCTGGCTCGGCTCCATGACCTCGGTGATGACCGGGAGGCCGGTCGCCTCGCTCGCCTCGGCCAGGTAGCGGAGCGCCTCGACGCCCAGGCCCTGGAAGGAATACGGGCTGGTCCGCGGCTTGAAGGCCCCGCCGCGCAGGATGGTGGCGCCCGCCGCCTTGACCGCCGCGGCCGTCTCCATGGCCACCTCGCGGCTCTCCACCGAGCAGGGGCCGGCCATGATCGTCAGCGAGCCGTCGCCGATCGTGGCCGGGCCCACGTGGATGACCGTGTCGTCGGCGTGGAACTCGCGGCTGGCGAGCTTGAAGGGCCGGGTGATGGGCGTGACCGTCTCCACCCCGGGCAGCTGCGAGAAGCGGCCCACCAGCCGGTCGCGCTGCGCGCCGATGTCGTCGCCCACGAGCGCGATCACGACGCGCTCCGAGCCGACGCTCTCGTGCGGCTGCATCCCCTCGGCCAGGATGAGGCTCTTCACCGTGTTGATCTCTTCGGTCGTCGCATGGGCCGACATGACGATGAACATCGCTTGCCCCTTGATTCCGGGGAACAAAAAAGCAGAGGTCCGAGACCTCTGCTCGCCCGACACGACCCGTCCCGCGGGTCACCCGCGGTCTAGCGTGCCGGGCCGAGAAAGTACCAGGTGGGGTGCATGGCTCCCGAACGGTAATCGAGCGCCGCCCGGGCGTCAATCGGCGGGCGCCCCGGACCGGTCGGCCAGGGGGCCCGTGCTATCATCCCGGCGCGTTCGGGCCCAGGGAGAGGTCGCATAGAGGCCTAGTGCGGCGGTTTGCTAAACCGTTGAGTGGGGCAACCTGCTCCGAGGGTTCGAATCCCTCCCTCTCCGCCATCTCCCTTCAGCCCTTCCGCAACGCGTGCGCCCGTAGCTCAGCGGATAGAGCGTTAGGTTGCGGACCTAAAGGTCGTGGGTTCGAGTCCCGCCGGGCGCGCCAACCCTTACGCGCAATGCTGGATGTCAACGCCCCGGGCGAGCCAAGGCGGCAGGTCCACCGCTCCGGCCTGACTCGGGAGGAGGCGCTGGCCGAGGCGGACGACAGATCGATCGTCTTCGGGCGGGACCGTGTGATGGCGGCCTACGTTCCGACGGTCGCTTTGGCGTCCTCAACCGAACGTGAGTCCTGCCTGGCGTTCCCCGGGGCGCGAGCAGGCCGGCCATCCGCCGCGGCCTGAGTCGGGGGCCACGGCGGAAGGTCGACCATCCGGCAGCCAGGTTTGCCGCGCCGGTCTTCCGGCCGGTGGCCTTCACTCCACCTGACCGACCCCACCGACCTCGATGTCGACGTACATGCCGTCCTGTTCATGGTCGTCGGCGGCGCAGAACAACACGTACGTCCCATGCGACAGGTGCACCTTGACGGTCACCCAGCCGGGCGTCTCGGCGACCCCGGTGATGGCCTGTTCGGTGCCGTCCGGCGACCGCAGCGAGAAGTTGTGGGCCGTGCTGTTGTCGTTCACGACCAGCCAGTAGGTCCCCGGCCTGATCGCGAGGACGCGATCCGGCGCGTTCGTGTAGCCGGTGGCCGTCTCATCGCCGAACGACAGCGACATGCAGGCGCCCGGCTTGGGGAGCGCTTGCGGGTTGGTACAAAACGCTCCAGTGAGTTGCCGTCCGTCGGCCGACACGGCGGCCGCTGGGCCGACGACGAAGAGTGCCGCGAGGAGGGCCGCGATCAGCGGCAGCCTGGTGATCGCCTTTGTCATGGTCTTCTCCTTACCCCTGGTTACCTGACGATGGATAGGCTGGTCAGGTGAGTTGCGCGATGCCGATGGACGCCACGATCGCCTGGACTTCGGCGATGGTGGCCGCCGATTCGCCTGGCAACTGCGGCGCGTCGATCACGAGCCGTTGGCCATCGACGTCGAGGATCCATACACGGTCGACCTCGCCTGCCACCATGTCATTGGTGGCGCCCAACGGCAGCTCCCAGATCCGGAATGCCCCGTCCGGCGTCAACGTGCAGGCGCTGAAGCTGGCGGGGGCCGTCAGGGTGAGCTGTTTGCCTGGATAGCCACCAAGGGCGACGGCGGTCGGGGTCGTCGCGGTGACCCCGGGCAGGTGTGCCAGCGCGGTCGCGAGATCGTCCACTGATGGTCCCGGGAGCGGGGCGAGAAGCCCGTTGTAGTGACAAGGATCGGCGTACACCTTGTCGAAGATCGAGAAGGACACCGCACCCGGACCCTGGGTCTGCTGCAGGAATACGGCGTACGGGCCGCCGATGTTCCCCCCCCAGCCCGCCGGCACGGTGAAGGTGGCTTTCAGCAGGAACGGGTCGGCCGCGGTATAGGTTCCGGCCGTCAGCGGGCCCGTGACGGCGCCGCTGGCACTGGTCATCGGCCATGGCCCTGCTGGACCCTGCCCGATGACGATGGAATCCAGGATCGCCTGGACCTCGGCAGTGGTCGCCGTCGACTCGCCGGGTGCCTGGAGGGCGTCGATCACGAGCCGTTGGCCGCCGACGTCGAGGATCCACACCCGGTCGATCTCCCCACTTGTCAGGTCGTTGGTTGCGCCCAAGGGCAGCTCCCAGATCCCCAAGTAGCTACCCGTGCAGCCGGTCGAGCTCGCCGGTGCCGTCAGGGTCAGCTGCTTGCCCTGGTAGCCACCCAGGGCGACGGCGGTCGGCGTCGTCGCGGTGACCCCGGGCAGGTGTGCCAGCGCGGTCGCGAGGTCGTCCACCGATGGTCCCGGCAGCGGGTCCAGGAACCCCTTGTCGGAGTGACACGGGTCGGCGTACACCCTCTCGAGGATCGAGAAGGACACCGCGCCCGGCCCCTGGGTCTGCTGCAGGAACACGGCGTACGGGCCGCCGATGTTCCCTTCCCAGCCAGCCGGCACGGTGAAGGTGGCTTTCAGCAGGAACGGGTCGGCCGCGGTATAGGTTCCGGCCTGTATCGGAACCGGCCCCCCCGAGGTAACGGTCAGCGCACCCGGGGACGTCCTGAGGCCAGAGCTGGACGTCGGGGCGACCACTCCAGTCGGCGCGGGGGTCGAGGATGGCGCTCCAACGCCTCCGTTCCCCGGCAGAAGATTGAAGCCGACGACGGCGAGGACGAGCACGACGACGGCCAGTGTGGCCGCCCCCGTGGCGAACCGGATGGGGGTGGTCATCTTGGGCAACCTCCGCGCCGGCCACCAGGCGCGGCGCTGTGGGGTGACGTGGATCTCGTCGAGGGCGGCATCGAGCGCCCGATCGGCCAGTTCGGTGGGCCCGCCCTCGAGCCAGAGCCGTGCCGTCCGATCGAAGTCGTTGTTGGTCATGCGATCCGCTCCCGCGAGGATGGGGTCGACGTCCGGGCGTCGGCCTCAAGGGCCGCGCGCAGACTCGAAGTTGCGTAGTGGAGCCTCGATTTGACCGTCCCCATCGGCACGCCGAGCGTCTCGGCGATCTCACCAAGGGGCCAACCGAGGTAGTGGTGAAGCACGAAGACGGCGCGTTGCTCCGGCCGCAAACGCCGGAACCCGCGGTCGAGGGCGTCGCGCGTCGCCACGCTCAGGGTCGTGTCTGGTGCAGCCGGCCCGTCGACCGACAGCAACCTGACGTTGGCGGACCAGCGTCGGGCCCGCTTTGCTTCCGCATAACAGGCGTGGACGAGGATCCGGTGGATCCAGGCCTCGAAGCGATCGACCTCGCGGAGCTCCGGGAGCTGCCGCCAGGCCGTGACGAGGGTCTGCTGCACGGCGTCCTCGGCCCGCCCGACGTCGCGCAGGATCCGATGTGCGACGGCGAAGAGCCGGTCGGCCGAGCCGCGGGCGATCGAGGCGAACGCCTCTTCGTCCCCGGACCGTGCCGCCTCGATGAGCGTCCGGTCCACCCTCTCGCTCCCTGCTTTCGCACGCCCTTCCGGGACGTGTCACTCATCATGAGTGGCGAGCCGGCGAAAAGGTTTGAAGAACGTGATGCCTGACATCCGACGGCAGCACGTGGTGCTACCTTCCGCCGATGAGTCCGACTGGCACCGTCATCGACCAGATCCCGCCGGAGGCGCTCCTGGCGGACTACCCGCCGCCGATGGCCGAACTCGCCGAGCGGATGCGCCGCATCGTCCGCGCGGCCGTCCCGGAGGCCATCGAACGGGTGCGGACCGGCTGGCGGATCATCGGCTACGACGTGCCCCTTGGGCGGCGCCGCACGGTCTTCTTCGCCTGGATCATGCCCGAGGCCAGGCATGTCCACCTGGGCTACCCCAAGGGCATCCTGCTCTCCGACCACCGCGGTCTCATGAGTGGCAACGGCATCACCAAGCAGGCTCGCTGGCTCACGGCGGACGTCCCCGACGACATCGATCCCGACCTCTTCGCGGCCTACACGCGCGAGGCGGCGGCGCTCTCGAGCCTCTCGCCGGCCGAGCGCTTCGCCCGGCTCCTGGACCGGGAAGTCGCGGCGGACGCACGGCGCTGATGTACGTCCCGGCCCACTTCAAGCCCGATGACGCCCAGGTGCGGGAGCTGCTGGCCAACCATGGCGCGGCCGACCTCATCACGGTCACCGCGCGGGGCATGCTGGCCACGATGCTGCCCTTCGTCTACGACGCGCCGGGCAGCCGCCCAGACGCGGGTGAGCTCGGCGTCCTGCTGGGCCACGTGGCGCGCAACAACTACCAGTGGCGCGAGCCGGCCATCGGCGAGGCGCTGGTCATCGTCCGCGGCCCCGACGCGTACATCAGCCCCGCCTGGTACGCCACGACACGTGAGCACGGCCGGGTCGTGCCGACATGGAACTACGTCACCGCCCATGTCTACGGCCGCCTCGTCATCCACGACGACCCGGTGTGGGTGGAGGCGCTGGTCCGGCGGCTGACGGACCGCCATGAGGCGGGCTGGCCCGATCGCTGGTCGGTCGACGACGCGCCAGCCGCCTACATCGCCGGGCAGCTGCGGGCGATCGTGGGGATCGAACTGTTCATCTCGCGCCTGGAAGGCAAGTTCAAGCTCAGCCAGAATCGCTCGGCAGAGGATGTGGACGGCGCCATCGCCGGCCTGACTTCACGCGACGAGACGGCCATGGCCGACGCCATGCGCCGGCAGCACCGCCGCCCGGGCCGGGAGGCGGCCCCCGGCGGTCAGTCGAGCGGCATGCCCAGCAGCAGGGGCCGGCCCAGCAGCCCGTCGTAGCCGGGCCGGAACCGCTCGGCGTTGTACTGGACCTCGACGTTCACCCGGCGAGGGCGCTCGTCGGGGCCGGGCAGGGGAGCGGTCGAATAGCGGCCTTCGCGGACGGCCATCATCCGGCCGGTGACCCCGTCCCCCAGGAGGTCCATGGCGGTGTTGGCGAAGGTCATGGCCACCAGCTGGTCGAGCGAATCGGGCTCGCCGCTGCGAAGGTCGTAGGTCAGCTCGCTGGCGACGGTCTCGACGCCGGTGCGCCCGCGGATCTCGGCCGCCAGGACCTCCGCCACGCTGGCCTTGTGGCGATGGCCGAAGGCGTCGGCCGGACCCAGCTCCTCCGGCGCGCCGCCGGTCCAGGTGGCCCCTTCCGCCGCGATGACGAAGGCGTAACCGCTGGGGTTGCCGTTGCGGTCCTCCACCAGGATCTGGCACAGCCGCTCGAGGTCGAACGGTGCCTCGGGGATGAGGCAGCGGGCGGACGTCACGAAGGCGGTGTAGAGCGCGGTGAAGCCCGCGTCGCGCCCGAAGATGCGGAAGACGCCGATCCGCTCGTGCGAGCCCAGCGTGGTGCGCTGCCGGTTGATCAGTTCCTTGCCGCGCGTCACGGCCGTGGAGAAGCCGATGCAGTACTCGGTCCCCGGCACGTCGTTGTCCATCGTCTTGGGGATGGCCAGGAGCGGCACGCCCTCGGCGTGCAGCCGCGCGGCGTAGCTCAGCGTGTCGTCGCCACCGATCGCCACCAGGCAGTCAAGGCCCAGCTGGGCGACGTGCTCGAGCACCAGCGGCGTCAGGTCCCACGTGTCAGGGCCCGTGGCCAGGGCCTTGCGCTGCGCGCCGGTGAGCCACGTCGGCAGGGCCTCGCGCCCCATCCGTGTCGGGTTGGTGCGCGACGTGTGGAGCATCGTCCCGCCGGTGCGGTCGATGGCCCGCGTGATCGTCCGATCGAGCGGGATGGCGTAGTCGTGCTCCCGTGGGCCGTTGGGCCGGACGTGCGTCAGGCCCTGCCAGCCGCGGCGCAGGCCGACCACCTCATGGCCCATCTCGGTGGCCCGGAAGGTGACGCTCTTGATGACCGCGTTGAGGCCGGGGACGTCGCCGCCGCCGGTCAGGATGCCGATGCGCTGTCGCCTGGTCATGGTCGGTGTGATCGCATGTGCCGATGCTACGATGCCCGACGATGAACTATGAATTGTTCATGACCGCCGCCCTGGCCGAGGCGCGCGATGCGGTGCGCGCCGAGGAAGGTCCGCAGGGTGCCGTGGCCGTCCTCGACGAGGCGCTGGTCGCCGGTGGCCATGGGCAGACCCGGCAGAGCGGCGACCCGACGGCCCACGCCGTGATGGTCACGCTGCGCGAAGCAGCCAGCCGGCTGGGCACGACGTCACTGCGTGGTGTGACGGTCTTCTGCGTCAAGGAGCCCTGCGTCATGTGCGTCGGGGCGCTGCTGGCCTGCGACGTCGACGGGCTCGTCTACGCCGTGCCGGATCGCGTCGGCGGGGCCGCGGGGAGCGCCGTCCAGGTGGCCGATGCATCCGCCCTTCCCCGCCGCCTCACCGTGGTCTCGGGCATCCTGGGCGCCGACGCGCTCGAACTCATCGCCGGAGCCAGCCCCGTGATCACGGCGCCCGCCCGGGCCCTGCGCGCCGCGCCCTGACGACGGTGGAGCGCCCGGCCCCGAGCCGGAGCCCGGGACCCCCTTTGGTATCCTCTCGCACGGAGAGGTGTCCGAGTGGTTGATGGTGCCGCTCTCGAAAAGCGGTGTGCGATGAGCACCGAGGGTTCGAATCCCTCCCTCTCCGCCACGCCATGAGCCCCGGAGAGGTCGCCTAGTGGCCGAGGGCGCCGCACTGGAAATGCGGTATGGGGCAACCCATCGAGGGTTCGAATCCCTCCCTCTCCGCCAGCCTCGCTGACAGCGCGAGCATCCACCCATGGGTCACAATCGGGCGATGCTGCGGATGGCGGTCGGCCAGAGTGACGATGTCGACGGCGTCGAGGCGGTCCGGGCGGCGATCGAGCAGTGCCGGGAGCAGCTTGGCGGTGAGGCCCCTCGGGCCGGCCTCCTGTTCGCCACCTTCGACTCCTTCGAGGCGGCCCTGGTGCGGGAGGTGCGGGAGGCTTTTCCCGGGATCCGTCTCATCGGGTCGAGTTCGTCGGCCGAGATGTCGTCGGTCGTCGGTTACCGGGAGGACTCGGTCACCCTGGCCGTGTTCGTCTCGGATAAGGTGGAGTTCACGACCGCGGCCGCGACCTGGGAGCCGGGCGGCGTGGAAGAGGCCTGCCGCCGCGCCGTGGGGGAGGTGCTCGCCGCGACGGATCGGTCGCCGCGACTGTGCCTCATGGTCGCCGACGCCCTCGATGGTCAACTCGCCCTGGAGGCCGTCCGCGCGGCGCTTCCAGAGGGCATCGTTCTCGTGGGTGGGGCCTCGAGTGGCGTGACCCTCGGCGCACCGACGCCGTCGTACCAGGCCTGGGATGACTGTGTCCTCGAGCACGGCGTGGCCCTCCTCCTCCTGTCCGGGCCGCTGGCCTTCTCGGTGGCGGTCGGGACGGGGCTGCGGCCGGTCGGGCCGACCGGGGTCGTGACCCGCTCGGGGTACGGCCGCATCGACGAGATCGATGGGCGCCCGGCGACCGCCTTCACGGCTGCCTACCTCGACGTGGCCGGGCCCGCCACGTTCGGTAACCCACTCGCCATCAGCGAGGTCGGCGCGTCGATGCCGTACCTGCGGGTCCTCCTCGCCCAGGACCCGGCGACCGGCTCCCTCTCGATCGCCGGTTCGGTGCCGGTCGGTGCGACGGTCCAGCTGACCACCGCCACGAGCGACGAGATCGTCGCCGCCACCGCCGATACCGTGCGCCGGGCGATGGAGGCCTTCCCGGCGGGCGCGACAGCAAGCGGGGCCCTCGTGTTCTCGTGCGCCGTCCGCAAGTTCCTCCTCGGCTCCCGGACGGCCCAGGAGCTCGGCGAGGCGCAGTCGCTCCTGCCCGACGCCCTGCCGGTGGCCGGCATGTACTGCACCGGCGAGATCGGGCCGGTGGGGGACGCGATGGCGACGCGCTTCCTCAATGAGACGTTCGTGACGGTCCTCCTTGGCGCGGATGACTGAGCCCGACCGCGAGGTGCTCCGGCTGTCACGCCGGATCCGGCGCCTCGAGGAGACGCTGGGCCAGGTCGAGTCGATCCGCGACACGAACATGCGCCTGCAGGACCGCCTGATGGCCGACCTGGCCGCCGAGCGGGCCCGCTCGCGTGAGCTGCTGCTCAACGTGATGCCGGAGGACATCGTGGCCCGCCTTGACGCCGGGGAGACCCGCATCGCCGATCGCCACGAGCGGGTGGCCGTGCTCTTCAGCGACCTGGTCGGCTTCACCGGCATCGCCGCCCGCCTCGCCCCGGCCGAGCTGGTGGACCGGCTGGACCGGCTCTTCTCTGCCTTCGACGCGGCGTGTGCGGAACATGGCATGGAGAAGATCAAGACCATCGGCGACGCCTACATGGCCGCGGCCGGTCTGCGCCCGGGCGAAGCCGACCCGTGCTCGGCGGCGGCCGCGGTCGGGCTGGCGATGGTACGGGCGGTCCAGGCCACCGGTGACGCCTGGCGCATGCGCGTCGGCATCCACGTCGGGCCGGTCGTGGCCGGGGTGATCGGCCGCCACAAGTTCGCTTACGACCTGTGGGGCGACAGCGTCAACGTCGCCAGCCGGCTGGAAGCGACCGCCGAGCCCGGCCGCGTCCACGTCTCGACGGAGGTCGCTGACGCCCTGCGCGGACGGTACCGGCTCGAGCCGCGCGGGACGGTGGAGCTGAAGGGCAAGGGCCCGACCGAGACCTTCTACCTGCTCGGCCCGGCCTGAGGACGCGCTATCATCCGCGGGCCGTGCTAGGTGGGGAACTAGCGGTGCCCTGTACCTGCAATCCGCTCCAGCAGGACTGAATCCCCTCCCGAGGCCCGTGTTCGCGGATGCCGCCGGGGTGATCGACGTTGAGGATCGGGTCCCGCGCAGCGGCGACGCGCGAACCTCGTCAGGTCCGGAAGGAAGCAGCGATAAGCGCTGCTCGCCGGGTGCCGCGGACCGGCCTGATCCGAGCCGATCTCCCGGGTGGGCACGTGAGCGTCGTGGTCGACGGAGGGTGCACGGCAACCCTCCCGCCCGGTGGCGGCGCGCCCGGCCGTATCATCCAAGGATGCCCAGCGCGACGTCCCACCTGGCCATCTACCGCCGCTGGCGGGCCCAGACCTTCGGCCAGATGGTGGGCCAGGTGGCGGTGGTCGAGACGCTCCGCAACGCCGTCCGCCTGGATCGCCTGAGCCACGGCTTCCTGTTCGTCGGCCCGCGCGGCACCGGCAAGACGTCGATGGCGCGGATCCTGGCCAAGGCGGTGAACTGCCCCAACGCGGTCGACGGTGAGCCGGACGACACGTGCGAGGCCTGCGCGGCGATCCGCGAGGGCCGGGCGCTCGACGTGGTGGAGATCGACGCGGCCTCCAACAACAAGGTCGAGGACATGCGTGAGCTGCTCACGCGCGTCTATACGTCAACTGCCGACCTGCGGCGCAAGGTCTTCATCATCGATGAGGTCCAGCGCATCACCCAGGGCTGGGACGTGCTCCTGCGCACGCTGGAGGATCCGCCCGACGACGTCCTCTTTGTCTTCTGCACGACCGATCCGAGCCAGATCAAGCCGGCTGTCATCTCGCGGCTTCAGCGCTTCACCTTCCGGCCCCTCACCGTCGCGGAGATCTCGGGCAAGCTCGAGCGCATCCTGGCCGACGAGGGCCGGACCGCCGAACCGGCGGCGATCGCGCTGGTGGCCGACCTCGCCGCGGGCGGCATGCGCGACGCCGAGTCCATGCTCGACCAGCTGCTGGCGGCCGGCGACGAGACGCTCACGGTGGCGGCCGTGCGGGACATGCTGGGCCTGGCTGATGAGCAGGCCGTGCGTGCGTTCGTGGAGGCGCTCGTGCGTCCCGATGCCCTGGCCGGCATCCGGCTGCTCGACGTCCTCGAGGCCCAGGGCCGCGACCTCATCGGCTTCGCCGACCAGGTGGTGGTCGCCATGCGGCACCTCCTCGTGGAGCGCCTTGCCGGTCGTTCGACGGACGACCCGGCGCTATCGGGGGTCGCGCCGGCGCACGTGGCCGAGATCGCGCGGCGGCTCGCCGCGCTCGACGCCAACCGCATCGGGGCCGGCGGGTACCGCTTCCAGCTGGAGTTGATCCTCCTCGAGCAAGTGCCGGCCGGGGATGCCCTGCCCGTGCCCGTGCTGGCACCGGTCGTGACGGCCAAGCCTGCGGCCGCGACCCCCGCTGTCGCCAGGGCCGATCCGCCGAAGGCGGCCAGGGTCGCGCCCGTGCCTGCGCCCGCCCCGGCCGCCCCCCAGACGGCGCCCCTCGCTCCCACGAAGGCGGAGGCGGCCCCCGCCGTGACGCCGCCGGCCCCGATGGCCTCGACCGCCCCTGCCCCGAAGGTTTCGGCTCCGGGCGAGGAGGCGCTTGAGCGACTGCGCCAAGGCTGGCCCGAGTTCGTCGAGCGCGTCAGCGCCAACCCCATGCTCAAGCCGGTCGTGGCCGCCTGCCGCCCGGTCGAAGTCCGGGACGGCGTCGTCGTCCTGGGCTTCCCCGAGGAGACGCCGTTCTACCGCGAGAAGGCGGAGCAACGACGCGCCGCCCTGGAGGCCGGTGTCGAGGCCGTCCTGGGCCGACCCTACGGCGTGCGGTGCGTGACGACCAACCTGGAGGCCCTGCCACCACTGCCCGTGAAGGCCGAGGACCCCGACCTCGTGGCCCGTTTCCGCGAGATCTTCGCCGGCGACCTGGCCGACGTGGCCGAGATCAGCTGATGCCTTCGGGCGGCGGTGCCGCTGCCGCGCGTCCACGACCTTGAGGAGCACCACCCCATGAGCTTCAACAACCTGGCCAAGATGGCCCAGCAGGTGCAGGCCCAGATGGCGCGCGTCCAGGAAGAGCTGGGCACGATGACCATGGAGGGCACCGCTGGAGGTGGGGCGGTCAAGGCCACCGTGACGGGCCACCAGGAGCTGGTGTCCGTGGCGCTCGACCCGTCGGCCGTCGACCCGGCGGACGTGGAGATGCTGCAGGACCTTATCGTCGCCGCCGTCAACGAGGCGCTGCGCACCTCGCGCCAGACCGCCGAACAGAAGATGGCGGCGATCACCGGCGGCCTGCGCATCCCCGGCATGGGCTGAGAGGTGGTCGCCCTCGTCGAGCCGGTCGCGCGCCTCATCGAGGCCTTCTCGCGCCTGCCCGGCATCGGTCCCAAGACGGCCCAGCGCCTGACCTACCACCTGCTGCGGGCGCCGGAGGGCGAGGCGCGGACCCTCGCCGCGGCCCTCATCGCGGTGCGCGACGAGGTCGTCTTCTGCGAGGTCTGCTTCAACATCAGCGCCGGTCCGCGCTGCCCCATCTGCCTTGACGCCTCGCGCGCGCAGGGCCGCATCTGCGTCGTGGAAGAGCCGCTCGACGTCCTGGCCATCGAGCGCAGCGGTGCGCATCGCGGCCTCTACCACGTGCTGCAGGGCGCCATCTCACCCATGGACGGCATCGGCCCCGACCGCCTGCGCATCCACGAGCTGATCGAGCGGGCCACGGTCGCCGCGGCCGACGGGACGCCGTGGGAGGAGGTCATCCTGGCCACCAACCCGACCCTCGAGGGCGAGGCCACGGCGATGTACCTCGCCGAACGGCTTGACCCGCTCGTGGGCACCGTCACGCGCATCGCTCGCGGCATCCCCGTGGGCGGTGACCTCGAATACGCCGACGAGGTGACCCTCGTGCGCGCCCTCCAGGGCCGGCGGGTGCTGGACGAGGTGCCGCACGTCGAGCGCGAGCCCGCTCGCCCGTGATCAACCTCGTCCGCGCATGAGCAACCTGATCGGCGAGCTCCTGCTCCGCCTTTCCAAGGCCCTCGTGGCCGCCGTCCTCGGCGCGGTCGTCTTCCTGGTCGCGGTCGCCTTGCTGGGCGCCTCCGCCTCGGTCGAGCTGGCGCTGCTGTGCTGGCTCGCCGCCTCGGCCTTCATCCTCCTGGTGCAGGAAAGCCCGATCTAGCGCGGCGCGGCTCCGGCGGTGCCGCCGGCCACTGGCTCCGGGCGCACGATCACACATGATGTAAACGCAAGCGCCTACACGGGCCGGTACGGGTGCCGTTCCCGGTCTCTCCTCGGCCCGCGAGCCGGTCGATTCGGGCGCTCACGCGGGTCGGGCCTCCGGGGCGATGACCCAGGACTCCTTGGAGCCCGGCCCCTGTGCCACAGGAGGACGCCGCTGTTCACTTCACGTGCAAAGGTGTGCCGGGATGAGCTGCTCACGCTGGCGAGCGTGGCTCGGGGCTCACACGCCCGGCGCCGGGCAGTGGCGCCGTTTGACACCAGCGTGGGCTGGACCTATCATCACCGTTCGCGCCGGCGACCGATTTCGGTTGCGCGGAGCCCGACCGAGGCTGGCACCTCGCCCGATCCAACGGCCCCCCTGGCCGACCCCTTGCGGGGTCCCATGTCAGGACGCCGGCGGGCGCGGCGGCGCCGCACCTTAACAGTTGAAGAGTGGTAGGTAATCCGGTGCGTGTGAGCGGGCAAACCCCGAACTTCGAAGCCGGCCGCAAGGTCGGTTTCTTATCGGAGAGTTTGATCCTGGCTCAGGATAAACGCTGGCGGCGTGCATGAGACATGCAAGTCGAACGGACGACTCGGGCTTGCTCGAGTCGTTAGTGGCGAACGGCTGAGTAACGCGTGGGTGACCTGCCCCGAAGTGGGGAATAACTGCCCGAAAGGGTGGCTAATACCGCATGTGGTCGCACGTTCAGTCGTGCGAGTAAAGCCGCAAGGCGCTTCGGGAGGGGCCTGCGTCCGATTAGCTCGTTGGTGGGGTAACGGCTCACCAAGGCGACGATCGGTAGGTGGTCTGAGAGGACGATCACCCAGACTGGGACTGAGACACGGCCCAGACTCCTA
>DATBOX010000082.1:0-14263 GCA_036561685.1 Candidatus Limnocylindrales bacterium
GAAGCCGCGGTAGCGGGCGATGACGTTGTCGTCATCGGTGGCCAGGATTGCCCCCGCCTCGACGGAGGCCGCGATCAGCGCGGCGGTCTTGCGCCCGATCATGTCGAAGTACAGCTCGACCGACATCGTCTCGTCGTGCTCGCTCGTCCAGATGTCGATGTACTGGCCCTCGCAGAGCGCGAGGCAGGTTCGGTCGTAGAGGCGCATCAGGCGCAGCACGCGGGTGTCGGAGAAGCCGAGGTCCGACAGGCGATGCAGGGCGATCCGGCTCAGCGAGAAGAGCGTGTCGCCGGTGTTGATGGCCTGCGGGATGCCGTCGCGGACCCAGAGCGTGGCCCGATGGCGCCGCTCGACGTCGCCGTCCTCGATGTCGTCGTGGACCAGGCTGAAGTTGTGGCCGAGCTCGACGGCCGCGGCGCCCGGCAGCGCGCGCTCGTGGCTGCCGGTCAGCGACTGGTAGGCCAGCAGGCCCAGCAGCGGCCGCATGCGCTTGCCGCTCGTGCCGTTGCCGCCGTCCAGGCCAAGGTGGTAGCGCATCTGCTCATAGAGGGGGCGAGTGGCGTCGTCCTCGTGCTCGGCGATGAGCGAGAGGATGGTCGCCTCCGTGTCGGCGATGAGGGCCTGGAGGTCCGTCGACGTCATCACGAGAAACATGATACCAGCAGGCAGCACACTGCCACCAGCCCCATCCGGGCCCTGCATGCTCCGGGGCCGTGGCTCGACCCGTGCGCAGCCCGGGGCCGCCCGGAGCCACCGCAACCCGGCATGCGCGGCCCGTTACCCACCCCATTGATGGTCTGAGCACATCGGCCATCCTCAAGGGCGCCCGCGCAGGTGAGGGCAGGACCCGGGGTCGCCCTTATGACCCAACGTGCCCCTGGATACGACTGGGGCGGGTGGGGTGTGCGACAGGGTCGGCTCGGCAGCTGTTCACGTCGGCGCCCCGGCCTTCTCGCCCGGCGTTGTGCTCGGATCATCAATGGGGCGGGTAACGGGTGGTCGACGGTCCGACGAACCGACGGTCCGACGGACCACCACGCCCGGCCTCGCCAGGGTCGCCCGGGTCAAGCGTTCCCCGTATTCCGTGCAGTGTTGCTGCCAGCACAACGGCGCTCGCCAAGGTCGGTACGCGGCCCCGGCGGGCCCGGAGCCGGGCCACCTTAGGGCCCCGCAGGCGGCCCGGCAGACCTGGAGGCGCTACGGCGAGCGCCAAGCAGGCTCGATCCGATGCTTACGTCGGGCGCTCTATTCGGAGCAGCACTGGGGGCGCTACGGAGGCGACGAAGGTCCGCGGAGCTCCTATAGCGGCCGGGGCGCCCGGGCCGCGAGAGGCTCGGGCCTCGACCGCGCGACTGCCGGCGGACATGGAGGCGCCGGTGCGGGGGACGCGGCCGCACCGGCGTCGCTGATGGATTCGTCACCGGGAGTCGATCGGATGCGTCGAAGCCGGCGGCCTTTGCCGGGGCGCACCGTCGTGCGCAGGGTAGGCTTGGCGAGTGCCACCGCCGCGCCTGTACAAGACCGCCGCGATCGTGCTCAGGCGCTTCGACCTGGGCGAGGCCGACCGCGTCCTGACGGTCCTCACGCCACACGACGGCAAGCTGCGCCTCATCGCCAAGGGGGTGCGGCGGCCGACGAGCCGGCTGGGCGGGACGCTCGAGCCGTTCGCCGAGCTGCAGCTCCAGGTGGCCCGCGCGCGCACGTTCGACGTGGTCACGCAGGCCAGCGTGAGCGAGGCCTGGCTCAACCTGCGCGATCGCCTTGAATCGGCCGCCACGGCGTGGTACCTCGGCGAGATGGCGGAGCGGGCGACGGAGGAGCGCGCCAACGCCTACCCCGTATACGCCGTGCTGCGGCGGGCCTTCCAGCTGCTCGACGACGGCATGGCCCCGGGACGCGTGGCGCGCTGGTTCGAGTTCAGCCTGGCGGACGCCCTCGGCGTGCGTCCCGAGGTCGAACGGTGCGTCGAATGTGACCGCGTGCTCGAGGCGGGCGAGACGTTCCGCTGGGTGCCTTCGCTGGGCGGAGTGCTGTGCGAGCGGCACCCGGGCCCGCCGGCCGAGGTGGTCGGCCTCTCGCAGGACGCCCTGAAGGTGCTGCGGGCCTACCGTCGGCTGGACATCGAGGCCCTGGCCGCCCTGCGGCTGCCCCCGGCCGTGGAGCGAGAGGTGGAGGGCGCGATGCGCCGCTTCATGCGCCACGCCCTGGAGCGCGAGCCCCGCTCGCTGGCCTTCCTCGACGAGGTTCGCCACGCGGCACCGCCTGTCTAGGGCGTAGCGGCAGGCACCGTCGCCCACACGGCACCGTGCGACAATCGCGGGGCCCATGACCACCGTCTCGCGAGCCACGCCGCCCCCCGACCAGTCCGATCCGGGTCCGGCCGTGGCCGAGCTGGAGACGATCGTCTCGCTCAGCAAGCGGCGCGGCTTCGTCTTCCCCAGCTCGGAGATCTACGGCGGCATCAACGCGGTGTGGGACTACGGGCCCTTGGGCGTAGAGCTCAAGAACAACGTCAAACGTGCCTGGTGGCGGGCGATGATCCAGGAGCGCGACGACATCGTGGGCCTGGACGCCGGGATCCTGATGCATCCCCAGGTGTGGGTCACGTCGGGCCACGTCGGGTCGTTCAGCGATCCGCTGGTCGAATGCCAGACGTGCCATCGCCGCTTCCGCCTGGACGAGCTGCCCGGCGCGGAAGACCTCACCGCGACCGACCTGCGCGACCCGACGGTCATCGACCGCCTGGGCCTGATCTGCCCCATCGATGGTGGGCCGCTGTCGGCCCCGCGCCGGTTCAACCTCATGTTCCAGACCCACATGGGCCCGGTGGAGGACGAAGGGTCGATCGTCTACCTGCGCCCGGAGACGGCCCAGGGCAGTTACGTCAACTTCCGCAACGTGCAGCAGGCCAGCCGCAAGAAGCTGCCCTTCGGCATCGCCCAGATCGGCAAGAGCTTCCGCAACGAGATCAGCCCCGGCAACTTCGTCTTCCGCATGCGCGAGTTCGAGCAGATGGAGATGCAGTACTTCGTGCATCCGGAGGCGGAGGCGTACGAGGCGTTCGAGACCTGGCTCCCGGCGCGCCGGGCGTGGTATGAGCGCTTCGGCGTGACGCCCGCCCGGCTCCGCCTGCGCGAGCACGCGCCCGACGAGCTGGCCCACTACGCCCGCAAGGCGGTCGACATCGAGTACCGCTTCCCCTTCGGCTGGAAGGAGCTGGAGGGCGTCCACAATCGTGGCGACTTCGACCTGTCGCGGCACCAGGAGGCGTCCGGCCAGAACCTGGAGTACTTCGACCCGGCCACCAACGAGCACGTCCTGCCGTGGATCGTGGAGACGGCCGGCGGTGCCGACCGGGCCGCCTTCACCTTCCTCATCGACGCCTACCGCGAGGAGGAGGTGCGCGGCGAGACGCGCGTCGTGCTGGGCCTCCATCCCGACCTCGCCCCGTACAAGGTGGCGGTCCTGCCGCTGCTCAAGAAGCGGCCCGAGATCGTGGAGCTGTGCCACCGCCTGAAGACGGACCTGCAGCAGGACCTCATGTGCGTCTACGACGACACGGCGGCGATCGGCAAGCTGTACCGCCGCCAGGATGAGATCGGCACGCCGTGGTGCGTCACGGTGGACGTCGACTCGCTCGAGGACGGGCAGGTGACGATCCGCGACCGGGACGCGATGACCCAGGAGCGGGTGGCGGTGGGCCGGGTGCGCGAGGTGATCCAGGCGCGCCTGGCCGCGGCCCGCGCCGCCTGACAGCGGGGGCCGCCACGGCCGCCCCATCCGCGGCGGTCATCCAGCCGGGCGGCTGGCGGGGCCTGTGGACGCTGCCGCGGGCGCGCCTCTGGCTGATCGCCTGCGCCATCGCCGCCTACCTGCCGGCGCTGGGCATGCCCGCCCGCGGCTGGCTGGACTTCAGCGCCTTCTATGCGGCCGGCCACTTCGCCTTCACGCCGCAGGTGGACCAGCTCCTGCCGATCGCCCAGTACCAGGCAGCCAACGGCCTGCCGCCGACGCCCTTCGTCTATCCCGCGTGGGTCGCCCTGCCGTACGTGCCGCTGGCGGCGCTGCCGTACGACCTCGCGGGCGCGCTCCACGTGGCCCTCATGCTCGCCGCGCTCGTCGCCGCGGCCGTGCTCGGGGCACGGGTCTTCGCCATCCCGCGTGCGTGGGCGGTGCTTGGCACGCTGGCCTGGGCGCCCGCGGCCGCCGGGGTCGTGTCCGGCCAGAACACGTCCGTGGCGCTGCTGCTGGTGGTGGGCGTGGCGGCCGCTCTGCAGGCCGGCCGACCGGTGGCCGCCGGGATCCTGGGCGGGCTGCTCTTCTACAAGCCGCAGCTGGACGTGCCGGTCGTCCTGACGCTTGCCTGGCGGGGCGTCGGGCGGGCGGTCGCTGCGGCGGCCCTCGTCGTGGCCGCGCAGTACCTGCTCGGCGTGATCGCCGCCGGCGGCGACTGGGGCTGGCCCGCGACCTGGTGGGCGTCACTGCAGACGTACAACCCGCTTGACCTGGCCGCGAACGGCTGGCAGGCCGTCTCGCTGCCCGCGCTGCTGGGTCGTCTCACGCCCGGCGATGCGGCGCCCGGCTCGTTCACCGGGCCGGCCCTCGTGGGCTACGTCGTGGCGGCGCTCATCGTCCTGCGCTGCCTGCCCGCCCTGCGGCGCTGGTCACCCGAGCGCGCGATCGCCCTCGCCTGCGCGGCCGGGCTCGTCATCAGCCCCCACGCCTGGGTCTACGACGCCGCGTTGCTCCTGCCGGCGCTGGCGGTCTTCGCCGCCGACGCCCGCGCGCGGGGCTGGCCATGGCAGGACCGCTGGCTGATCGCGGCTGCCTACGCCGTCGCCGTGACGTGGCCGCTTGGCGGGCCGCTGGGCAAGGTCGGCGTGCTGCTGGTGCTGGTGGTGACCCTCGCGCCGTTCGCGCTCCAGGGGTGGTGGCCCTTCCGCTGGGCCCGGCCTCAGGCGACCGGCTGAGCCGCCGCGGCCTCGATCGCGGCGCTCCCCGCCGCGCCCTCGGGCACGCGCCCGTCGAGTCGGTCGAAGTAGCGGCTGATGGCCGCCGCCGTCCGCTTGCCATCGCCCATGGCCAGGATCACGGTCGCGGAGCCGCGCACGATGTCGCCGCCGGCGAAGACGCCGGGGATGCTGCTCATGCCGTCCTCGTCGACCACGATGTAGCCCCATTGGTTGAGCTGCAGATCGGGCACGCTGGCGGTGAGGATCGGGTTGGCGCGCGTGCCGATGGCCACCACCACCATGTCGCAGGCGATCTCGAACTCGGACCCGGGGATGCGCTCGGGGCGCCGCCGTCCGGAGGCGTCGGGCTCGCCAAGGGCCATCCGCTCGCAGCGCAGGGCGCGCACCCAGCCGTGCTCGTCGCCGAGGACCTCCAGGGGCGCGGTCAGCAGCTCGAAGTGGATGCCTTCCTGCTCGGCGTGATGGACCTCTTCGCGACGCGCGGGCAGCTCGTCCATGCCACGCCGGTAGACGATGATCGCTTCGTCGGCGCCCATGCGGAGGCTCGTCCGCACCGCGTCCATGGCCACGTTGCCGCCGCCCACGACGGCCACCCGCTGGCCCTTCAGGACGGGCGTCTCGGCGTCCTCCCGGAAGGCGGCCATGAGGTTGACCCGCGTCAGGTACTCGTTGGCCGAGTAGACGCCCTTGAGGTTCTCGCCGGGCACGTCCATGAAGACCGGCAGGCCCGCGCCGACGGCCAGGAACACGGCGTCGAACCGCTCGCGCAGCTCGGCCAGCGTCCACGTCTTGCCGATGATCTCGTTGACCTCGATGTGGACGCCCGCGTCGCGCAGGCGGTCGACTTCCTTCTGCACGATGTCCTTGGGCAGGCGGAACTCGGGGATGCCGTACATCAGCACGCCGCCCGGGGCGTGGAAGGCCTCGAAGATCGTGACCTCGTGGCCGCTCTTGACGAGCTCGCCGGCGGCCGTCAGGCCGGCCGGGCCGGAGCCCACGATGGCCACCCGATGACCGGTGGGGGCCGCCTCGGTGTGCTTGAGGGCCTCCGGATGGGCCATGGCCCAGTCGGCCACGTATCGCTCGAGGGCGCCGATGGCCACCGGGTCGCCCTTCCTGCCGCGCAGGCATTTGCCCTCGCACTGCGACTCCTGGGGGCAGACGCGGCCGGTCACGCAGGGCAGGGCGTTGTCGTCGAGGAGGGACTCGGCCGCGCCCTGCATGTCGCCGTCGGCGACCAGTTCGATGAAGCGGGGGATGTTGACCCGTACGGGGCAGCCGGCGATGCAGGTCGGGTTCTTGCACTGCAGGCAGCGCTCGGCCTCGGCGGCGGCCAGGACGTGCGTGAAGCCCAGGTTGACTTCCTGGAAGTTGCGGGCGCGGATGGGCGCGGCCTGCTCGGGCATGGCCTCGCGGCCGAGCGCCATGCGCTCCCGCGGGTTGAGGACCGGTCGCGTGGTCATCGCGTCGGCGCCAGCTGGGCGAGCTGCTCCGTGAGGTGGCAAGGCGCCCGGCGGGCCATGGCCTCCTGCTCGAACGGGCGATAGGTGGCCAGGCGGTCGGCCAGGCTGGCGAAGTCGACCTGGTGGGCGTCGAACTCGGGGCCGTCGACGCACGCGTAGCGGGTCACCCCGCCGACCGAGACGCGGCACCCGCCGCACATGCCGGTGCCGTCGACCATGATCGGGTTGAGGGAGACGATCGTCGGCACGGCGAGGGGGCGGGTCAACTCCGCGACGGCCCGCATCATCGGCACCGGCCCGACGGCGTACACGGCAGCGACGTCGCCGCCGGCGAGCACGTCGGCCAGCGCCTGCGTCACGAAGCCGGGTCGGCCGTAGGAGCCGTCGTCGGTGCAGGCGATGACCTCACCGTGGCGGCGCAGCTCGTCCTCGAAGATGACCCACTCACGGGAGCGGCCGCCGATGACGCTCGTGACGCGCACGCCGCGGGCGTGCAGGCCCTCCGCGATGGGGTGGACGACGGCGGTGCCGACGCCGCCACCGACGCAGACGGCGTGACCCGATCCGATCAGCTCGGTCGGCCGGCCCAGGGGTCCGGCGACGTCGGTGATGGCCTCGCCGACCTGCATCTCGACCAGGTCGGTGGTGCTCTTGCCGACGGCCTGGATGACGAGCGTGATGGTGCCGGCAGCCGCGTCGCCGTCGGCGATGGTCAGCGGGATGCGCTCAGCGCCGGGTCCGCGGCGGACGATGACGAACTGGCCCGGCTGGCGGATCTGGGCGATGCGGGGTGCCTGGATGGTCAGACGGGCGACGGTCGGCGACAGCACGGCGCGGTCGACGATGGGGAACATGCGCACTCCAGGATGTGTTTCGATCACGGAGTCCATCGTCGGGCCTGGCCGCGGATCGCGCCTATGCCCAAAGGCGCCCCTCAGGGGTGCCGAAGGTCCCGACGTCAGGCGGGGCCGCCCTCGAGCGGGGGCACGACCTTGCCTTTCGGCCAGTAGAGCTCCTTCTTGACGTGGAACTCCGGGAAACCGCGGTCCATGAGGCGTGATTCGACGTTCAGGATCATGTCCGGGTTGCCGCAGATGTAGACGACCGTCCGCTCGGGGCGCAGGCCAAGGTCCTTGCACACCTCGTCGATCACGGCCTCCGCCCGCCCCGTGCGGCCCGTCCAGCCCGCGTTGCGCGGGTCGTTCGGCCGCGAGATGGTGGGCACGTACGTCACCGGGTAGGTGCCGTCGCGCTGCCACGCCTCGAGCTCGTCGCGGTAGCCCAGCTCCTCCACGTACGAGCAGCCGTGCAGCAGCACCGTGCGCCGCGGTCCGCCGTCCACGAGCGTCTGGCGCATCATGGCCATGAAGGGGGCGACGCCTGTGCCGGTCGCCACGTACAGGTGGGTGCGCCGGTCGTCCGGCTCCAGCATGAACTTGCCCTTGGGCCCGATCATGCGCATGCCGTGGCCCACCGGCAGGCGCCACAACAGCGTCGTGAACCGCATGATCGGCACCAGCCGGACGTAGAACTCGTAGCCTCCGTCGGCCGCCTCGGCGGGCGCCGAGGCCACGGAGTAGGGCCGCTGCCAGAGCTTGCCGTCGGCGAAGACGCCGATCGTCATGTACTGGCCCGGTTCGAACGGCACGGGTGGCCCGTCGTAGCGGACCCAGAAGTAGGCCAGATCCTCCGTCTCGTCGACGCGTTTGACGAGCCGGGCCGTGTACTGCTCGGCATCGGGGACGATCTGTCGCGGGTCGGTCTGGTGGTGCCTCATCAGACCAGGGCCGGCCGCTCGAACGGCACACCGCGGAGCTGCTCGTCCAGGAAGGACAGCACGGTGGCATACCAGACCCGGGCGTTCTGGGGCTTCAGCACCCAGTGGTTCTCGTCGGGGAAGTAGAGGAAGCGCGCTGCGACGCCGTGGCGCTGCAGGTCCGTCCAGAGGCGGAGCGCCTCGCTGATCGGCACACGCGCGTCCAGCTCGCCGTGGATGACCAGCATCGGCGTCCTGATGCTGGCCACGTGCGCTGAGGGGGAGTGCTCCTCGTAACGCCGCGCGTCGACGTATGGATCGCCCATCTCCAGCTCCCACCACGCGCCGTTGTCGGTCGTGCCGTGGAAGCCCCGCAGCTCCCACAGGCTGGCGTGGGTCACGATGGCCTTGAAGCGATCCGTGTGGCCGGCCACCCAGTTGGCCATGTAGCCGCCGAACGAGCCGCCCATGAGGGCCGTCCGCGAGGGGTCGACATCGGGGCGGGCCGTGGCCGCGTCGACGGCCGCCATCATGTCGGTGTATGGCGTCGCGCCCCACTCGCCCCAGCCGCGTTGCACGAAGGCCTGGCCGTAGCCCAGCGAGATGGCCGGGTCGGGCATGACCACGGCATAGCCGCGAGCCGCCAGCAGCTGCGGGTTCCAGCGCCAGTGCCAGCCGTCGGTCCAGCTGCCCAGCGGGCCGCCGTGGACGAAGACGGCGAGCGGCGCCGGGTGCGCCGCGGACATGCCTTCGGGCTTGACCAGCCACGCGCCGATGGACGTCCCGTCCGCGGCCGTGCCGGTGATGCGCTCGACGGAACCGGGTGCGGCCACCTGGGCCTCGGTCGCGGCCGGTGAAGGGATGACGACCGGCTCCTGCTCGGCGGCCCGCGCGTCCAGCCGCACGACCTCGTTGGGGACCCGCAGGGTGGAACGCAGGGCATAGACCCAGCGGCCGTCGGGGGAAGGACAGAGGTCGCTGATCGTGCCGGTCGCGGCCAGGCAGGTCACGCGCCCGTCGTCCAGGTCGAGGCGGAAGGCGGCCTGATGGCCCTGCCGGTCGGCGAAGAAGAAGAGGGCCCGGCCGTCGGCCGCCCAGACGACCCCCTCGGGCCAGAGGTCCGTCCCCGGGGCCGCGTCGTGCCCCTCGCCGCTTGTCAGGTCGATGAGCCACAGGCTGTGCGACTCGGCCCGTTCCGGCGCGCCGAGGTCGGCCCGCACGCAGGCGACCCAGCGGCCGTCCGGCGACACGGTGGCCTGGTCGTACACGGCGTCGCCGGGCGTGAGGACGCGCTGCTCCAGGGTGGTCGTGTCGATCGCCACCAGGTCGACCTTCGGGCGCCCCGTGCCCTGACCTCCGAGGCTCAGGACGGCGATGCCGCCGTCCGGGCTCAGGGCGACGCCCCGATCCTCCAGCTGCTGGCCGAGCGCCGGCGCGAGGTCCCGCCCCGCCGGCACGGGTTCGGCCTCCGATGCCGGCACGTCCAGGACGAAGGCATGCCGCTCGCGCGGGCCCAGGTAGTGATCCCAGTAGCGGATGGGGTAGCCCTCGAAGAGGAGCGCCTCAAGACCAGCTTCCTTGCGCGACTTGGCCCGCGCGGCGTCCGCCTCCAACGACTCGGACCCCCCGAACAGCGGCGCCACGAACGCGACACGGCGACCCGAGCGTGCCGCCGCCACGCCGTCGACCCCGCCGTGGGGCACGAGCAGCAGGCGCGCCTCACCGCCGTCGGCCGGCAGGTGCCACAGGGCGGCCGGCGGATCGGCCTCGGCCTCCTTGGCGTCCGGGTCGGGACGCGCGCTGCCGAACACGAGGCTGCCGTCGGGCATGAACGCGGCGCCCCCTTCGCCGGCCGCGGACCGCGTCAGGCGCCGGGGAGGGGCCTTGCCCTGCGGGTCGACGGCCCACAGCGCGCTGGCCATCTTCGTGCCGCTGGCGTGCGGCTGGGCCACGGTCACGACGAGGCGGTTGCCATCGGGTGCGAGGTGGAGGCCGGAGAGGCGGGGCAGGCGCACGAAGCGCTCGAAGTCCAGGGGTTCGGTCATGACCGCGATGATGGCACGGCGAGGGGCGTCGGGCAGGCCGCGGCTACAATCGAGACGAACCGAACGAAGATCCGCCGGGCGCGGACCCGACCCAGCGACCGAAGGAGTCCCCATGCCGCAGACCGCCGTTGCCGGCCAGCGCACGCACCGCGCCGCCAGGCGTTACATCTACGCCTTCGGAGGCGGCCAGGCCGAGGGCAACGCGGGGATGCGCGACCTGCTCGGTGGCAAGGGCGCCGGCCTCGCCGAGATGACCAACGCGGGCCTGCCGGTGCCGCCCGGTTTCACCATCACCACCGAGGCATGCAACGACTACTTCGCCGCCGGCGAGAAGCTGCCCGACGGCCTGTGGGATGACGTCCTCGAGGCCGTCAAGGCGGTCGAGGCGGAGACCGGCAAGGGCTTCGGCGACCCCGCCAACCCGCTCCTCGTGAGCGTGCGGTCAGGCGCCAAGTTCTCCATGCCCGGCATGATGGACACGGTCCTCAACCTGGGCCTCAACGAGGCCACCCTGCACGGCCTCATCACGCTCACCGGCAACGAGCGGTTCGGCTGGGACGCCTACCGGCGCTTCATCCAGATGTTCGGGCGCATCGTCCTGGAAGTGCCCGGCGAGCGCTTCGACGCGGTGCTCGACGCCGCCAAGGCGGCCCACGGCGCGAAGCAGGACACCGACCTCGACGCCGCGGCCCTCCAGGAAGTGGCCGCCGCGTCGCGCAAGCTGGTCCGCGAGGTCACCGGCCGCGACTTCCCCAGCGACCCGCTGGAGCAGCTGGACCTGGCCGTCAAGGCCGTCTTCGCCAGCTGGTACGGCAAGCGGGCCCACGACTACCGCGAGTACAACAAGATCCCCCATGACCTGGGTACCGCGGTCAGCGTCGTGACCATGGTCTACGGCAACATGGGCGAGGACTCGGGCACTGGCGTGGCCTTCACGCGCGACCCCAACACGGGCGAGAAGGTGCTCTTCGGCGAGTACCTCACCAACGCGCAGGGCGAGGACGTGGTGGCCGGCATCCGGACGCCGCGCAAGATCAGCCAGATGCGCGAGCAGATGCCGGAGGTCTACCGCCAGTTCGAGGCCATCGCGGAGCGCCTCGAGCGCCACTACCGCGACGCCCAGGACCTCGAGTTCACGATCGAGCGCGGTCACCTCTACATGCTCCAGACCCGCAGCGCCAAGCGGACCGCGGCGGCCGCCGTGAAGATCGCCGCCGACCTGGTGCGCGAAGGGATCATCGACCGCAAGGAAGCCCTTGCCCGCATCGAGCCGGCCCACGTGGACCAGCTCCTGCGCGACCAGTTCGATCCCCTCGCCAAGGGCAAGGCCAAGCGCCTGGCCACGGGCCTCAACGCCTCGCCCGGGGCAGCCGTGGGCCTCGCGGTCTTCGACGCCGACCGCGCCTTCGAGCGTGCCGGTGCCGGCGACAAGGTCATCCTCGTGCGGGTCGAGACGTCACCCGACGACTTCCACGGCATGGCCGCCAGCCAGGGCGTCCTCACCGCACGCGGCGGGGCCACCTCCCATGCCGCCGTCGTGGCTCGCCAGATCGGCAAGCCCTGCGTGGCCGGCTGCTCGGCGCTCGTGGTCGACTACGAGACGCGCACCGCGACCGCCGATGGCGTGACCTTCAAGGAGGGCGACGCCATCAGCCTCGATGGCTCGACCGGCGAGGTCTACCTGGGCGCCCTGCCGACCGTGGAGGTCCGCTTCGAGGACCAGACCGGGCTGCAGGAGATCCTGGGCTGGGCCGACGACGTCCGTCGCCTCCAGGTCTGGACCAACGCCGACAAGCCGGAGGAGGCCGCCCTGGCCCGCCGGTACGGGGCGCAGGGCATCGGGCTCTGCCGCACCGAGCACATGTTCCGCGAGGGCGAGCGGCTGGAGATCGTGCGCGACGCGATCCTCGTCGCGTTCCAGGCCACGCGAGCCAAGGACCGGGCCGCCGCCGGGCAGCCGCTCAGCGCGGAGGAGCAGGCCGCCGTGGCCCGCTTCGATGCCGCCATGGGCAAGCTCGAGGCGCTCCAGGAGGGCGACTTCCGGGGCATCTTCGAGGCCATGAGCGGCCTGCCGGTCGTCATCCGCCTCATCGACCCGCCGCTCCACGAGTTCCTGCCCAACCACAGTGACCTGCTCGTGGAGGTCACCCAGTTCCGCGACCGTGGCACCGCCGAGGACGATCCTGCCTTCGTCAAGGCCCGCACGATGCTGGCCGCGGTGGAGGCGCTGCGCGAGCAGAACCCCATGCTGGGCCTGCGCGGCTGCCGCCTCGGCCTGATGATCCCCGACTTCGTGAAGATCCAGACGCGGGCCATCCTCAACGCGGCCATCTCCGAGCGCAAGGCCGGCCGCGACCCGCACCCCGAGATCATGATCCCGTTGATCGGCCACGTGAACGAGCTCATCGAGACCAAGCGCCTCCTGGAAGCCGAGGCCAAGGCCGTGGTGGCCCAGGCCGGCGTGGCGGTCGACTACAAATTCGGCACCATGATCGAGGTGCCGCGTGGCGCCCTCACCGCCGACGAGATCGCCCGCCATGCCGAGTTCTTCAGCTTCGGCACCAACGACCTGACCCAGATGACGTACGGCTACTCGCGCGACGACGCGGAGGGCGGCTTCCTGCTGGCCTATGTCGAGCGCAAGATCCTGCCCTTCAACCCGTTCCAGTCGCTTGACACGATCGGCGTCGGGCAACTCATGCGCGTCGCCGTCGAGAAGGGCCGCAGCGTGCGACCCAACCTCAAGATCGGCATCTGCGGCGAGCACGGCGGCGATCCGGCCTCGATCGCCTTCTGCGACGAGATCGGGCTCGACTACGTGTCCTGCTCGCCGTTCCGTATCCCGGTCGCCCGCCTGGCCGCGGCCCAGGCCGCGCTCGCCGCCGGCGAACGGGACACGTAGGGGCACTCTCCGCCGGGCCTCGGGCCCCCCTGGGTCTGCGCCCGGCGCCGCCCCTGCCCCTGAAGGCTTCGCGCCGACCCCGGGAGCCTCGCGCCACCTAGGGCGCCCGCCTAGCGCCTCCAGTGCTGCTCCCCGCACACTGCCCTGCCTAAGGGTGGCGGCCGACGCGGTTAGCGCTCCCCGTAGCGCCTCCATGCCTGCCGAGCCGTTCGGAAGGCTTTAAGCCGCGCCCACAACGGGTCGTCCGGACCCGCCCCGGACCTTATCGATGGCCCTTGTGCTCAGAGCAGCACTGCAGGGAATACGGACGAGCCCTTGGAGCCCTCGGGTGCCCTGGGCGCGCCCCGGCCCCCCCGGCCTTCACCGATCCGCTACCCGCCCCATCTGGTCATCCGAGCACAAGGTTGGAGCCTACGGTCCCCGACCGACGGCGGCCCGGCGCCGTAAGGGCCTGGACGATCGCCCTCATTCGTCGATGGGGCCCGTTTGTGCCATAAGGGACCACGAATGGGTGTACGAGCCCAGGGTCGGCGGGCTCAGCACGACCCCATGTGCTCACACGATCGATGGGGCGGGTAACGACGGCCCCGAACGTGGCCTGGGGCGCCGTGGGGTGCAGCCCCCCGGCGCCTGCCCGCCCCGACCCGGAGCCGCTAGGCCGAAGCGATCCCCGTGCCCTCGGCCACGTCGGTCGCTTCGTGGATCTGGCGGGCGGCGCGGATGCCCGATTCGAGGGCGCCCTGGATCCAGGCGTGGTACAGGGAACAGTGCTCGCCGGCGAACAGGACGCGGCCTTCGGGCTGGACGATGGCCGGCTGGAGCTCGGTCTGCTGCTCGGGCGCGAACATGGCGAAGGCGCCGCGGGCCCAGCGGTCGCTGTACCAGGCGTGCGACGCGCCCGTCTCGTAGACGTCGCGGATCCCGGGATGGATGCGGGCCACGTCGTCGAGTGCCTCCTCCAGGCGCGTCTCCTCGTCCATGGCACCCCACTGGAGCGCATCCTGACCCCAGGTGTATGAGGCCAGGAGGACGCCTCGCTCGACGGACGGATCGGGCGTGGGGTAGTTGAGGCGCCGCACGGGCAGGTCGGTGACCGTGGCGCCGCCGACGATCCCATCGTCCTT
>DATBOX010000083.1:0-2436 GCA_036561685.1 Candidatus Limnocylindrales bacterium
GCTACCTCACCCAGGCCTCGCTGAACCAGCTCATCGGGGGCCTCCCGGCGACCACCCTCGGCGACCTGTTGAAGGAGGGCGTGGCCGTCTGAGACACCGCCAAGCTGGAAGCAGACTTACACCACTTGACGGGGCATGACCCATTCGTCGATGGGGCCCGTTGTGCCTTAAAGGACAACAAAATGGTGTACGACCCCAGGGTCGACGGGCTCAGCACGACCCCATGTGCTCACACGATCGATGGGGCGGGTAACGATGGCTCGAACGTGGCCTGGGGCGCCGTGGGTGCAGCCCCCCGGCGCCTGCCCACCCCGACCCGGAGCCGCTAGGCCGAAGCGATCCCCGTGCCCTCGGCCACGTCGGTCGCTTCGTGGATCTGGCGGGCGGCGCGGATGCCCGATTCGAGGGCGCCCTGGATCCAGGCGTGGTACAGGGAGCAGTGCTCGCCGGCGAACAGGACGCGGCCTTCGGGCTGGACGATGGCCGGCTGGAGCTCGGTCTGCTGCTCGGGCGCGAACATGGCGAACGCACCACGGGCCCAGCGGTCGCTGTACCAGGCGTGCGACGCGCCCGTCTCGTAGACATCGCGGATCCCGGGATGGATGCGGGCCACGTCGTCGAGCGCCTCCTCCAGGCGCGTCTCCTCGTCCATGGCGCCCCACTGGAGCGCATCCTGACCCCAGGTGTATGAGGCCAGGAGGACGCCTCGCTCGACGGACGGATCGGGCGTGGGGTAGTTGAGGCGCCGCACGGGCAGGTCGGTGACCGTGGCGCCGCCGACGATCCCATCGTCCTTCTCCCAGATGCGCTGGCGGACCTGGAAGACGATCTTGGTGGAGGCGTGATAGTTGAGCTGGCGGATGGCCCGCCGCTTCTCGTGGGAGAAGGGCTGGACCGTCTCGATCGTGCGGAGCACGGAGAACGGCACGGTGCAGACGGCATAGTCGCCGACCGCCCGGTAGCGCCCCGCCTCGGTCTTGTAGTGGACGACGACCGAGCCGGGCTCCTGGTCGATGGCGAAGACCTCCGCGCCCAGGTGGACCTCGCGGTGCAGCTCGCCGAAGAAGGCGTTGGGCAGCCGATCCATCCCGCCGACGATCTCCTGCATGTCCACGTACGCCTTGCCGATGTCCTCGCGCAGGATCTCGACGACCGCGTTGTGCATGTCGGCCTCGAGGAAGTTCATGACCGTGTAGTACTCGATGGCCCCCTCGCTCCAGCCCTTCTCGCGCAGGAATTCGTAGAGCGAGAACTGGTCGTACTTCTTGACGATCTCCAGCCAGGCGGCCTGGCCTTCGTGCTCGACCATCGCCCGCAGGTCGCCGATCGCCGACTCCCACAGTTCGTCGGGGGTCCGGCCGCGTTCGTGGTCGGCCAGCGTGAAGGGCAGGCGCGACGGCTCGGCGTTGGCCGCCTCCATCGTCAGGCGCTCGCCGTTGAGATAGACGAGCCCCTTGGGGTTGCCCATCACGAACGGCCGCAGCGGCAGGTCGAAGAGCCGGCAGTACTCGAGGGTCAGGTCGTGAGCCCGCGGGATGCGCATCGCCCCGGCCTCGGCGTACAGGCCGGGCGCGAAGCGACGGATCGTGTGGGCCCGCCCGCCGACCCGGTTCTGGGCCTCCAGGACGGTGACGTGGTGGCCCTGTCGCTTCAGCTCGTACGCCGTGACGAGACCGGCCAGGCCGGCCCCGATGATGACCACCCGGCGCGCCGGGCCAGGCCGCTCGCCCAACCCGGCCTGAGGGACGGCGAGCGTCGCTGCGGGGGTCGGCGGAGCCTGGTCGGGGGACGGCTGCGGCGACGCGTCAGGGAGGTGCTGCGGGAGCGCAGCCGGTCGGTCCTCGGGCTCCGTCTGGACCATGGCGGGAAGATACACGTCCCGCCGCCGGGTTTCACCCTGCCGCTCGCGTTGCGATCGGATTGCGATCGGGCCATGCCAGCCTTGGCCAGATCGACACGAGTCCTGTGGTTCCAGGCGTATCAAGCAACAGGAGGACCCATGTATCGCTTCGCACGCGCGGGTGTGATCGGCCTGATCGCCGGGGCCTTCCTGCTGGCCGGGTGCTCAGCCTCCGGGGCGCCGACGGCGCCGGGCACGACGAGTGGTCCGGCCACGGCGGGCAGCTCGGTCGGACCTGGCGATTCGACCGCCGGCCAGGGCGGCACCACGGCAAGCTGCAAGCAGCTCACCGCCGCCGAGGCCCAGCCCCTGGTCGTGGACCAGATCACCACCGTGACCATCACGCCCTACGGTCTCCACGGAACCGGCCAGGAGTGCCGCTTCAACACGACCGACGACAGCGTCTCGGTCGATGTCACGGTCGATGGCGGCGCCGACGGCACCGCCGAATACGAGGGCACCACGTTCGCGAACCCGGCTCCCTTGCCCGGGGTGGGCGACAAGGCGATCTGGGACAGCAACAACGAGTCGTCCCT
>DATBOX010000084.1:0-10396 GCA_036561685.1 Candidatus Limnocylindrales bacterium
TCGCCGGCCATCTTGGAGCCGAACGCCCCAGGGCCGATCGTCGTGGGCAGCTGCACGATGCGCAGCGGCGGGACGTCGGTGGAGGCGGGCAGGCGCGCGTCGGCCAGGCTGAGGCTCGTGACGGCGCCGCCGTCGATCGTCAGCTCCTCGATCAAGGCGCTGCCCACGCCCATGGCGAAGCCGCCCTCCAGCTGGCCCCGATGGGCCACGGGGTTGATGACGGTCCCCACGTCGGCCACCAGGAGGGCGTCGGTGAGGCGGACGGCGCCCGTCTCGCGGTCGACCTCGACCTCCACGGCGGTGGCGGCGAAGCCGTAGTCGGCCGGCTCGCCGTGGCCATGCGCGGGGGCCTCGTAGCGCACGGTCAACTCGACGGGTGTCCCAGGCTCGACCAGCCGAGCCGCGAGCTCGTCGAAGGTGGCCAGCGTCTCGCCGGTGGCGCCGTCGACCAGCCGGTCGTCGTGGAGGTGCGCCCCGGGACCGACGGTCGGCACCGCGGCCGGCAGGCGCTCGTCGAGCCATTCGGACAGCGCCTCGCCGAGGAGTTGCGCCGCGCGGCCGGCCAGATGGGTGACCCGGCTGCCTCCGACGCCCTGGTCCTGTGGCGAGTCGGCCGTGGAGGTGCGCACGACGCTGATGCGGGCCTCGTCGACCGACGCGGTCGCCGCCAAAACCCGCCGGATGACGGTCGCCGCCCCGGCGCCCTGGTCGGGGATGCCGGTCGGCACCTGGATCCGGCCGTCGCTGCTCAGCCGCAGCCGAAGGGTCAGGCCCCCGGGCCCCACGTGGCGGACCCCGAGGGCGACACCACGCCCCCGGCCCGCGACCCGCGGCCGGTCCCACAGCTCGCTGCGGACGGCTTCCAGGACCTCCACGGCCCGCACCTCGCGGAAATGGTCACCCGCCGCACCCGCCTCCCCGGGGCGCACCGCGTTGCGCACACGGAACTCAAGGGGGTCCACGCCCAGGGCCCGGGCGATGATGTCGAGCTGCGACTCGCCGGCGAAGAGAGCCTGCACCTCGCCCGGCGACCGCACATGGCCGGCCGGCACCGTGTTCGTGTAGACGGTCCGGGCTTCGATCCGGACGTGTGGGACGCGGTAGGCGGCGAGGGTGTTCACGCCGCCGGCCAGCGACAGGTGCGGCAGCGGCTTGGCGCCGGCGTACGCGCCCCCGTCGAACAGGAGGTCAGCCGCATGGGCGAGGAGGCGGCCGTCGGCGTCGACGGCCGTCCGCAACCGCATCTCGGACGCGTGGCGCACGTTCATGGCCCCGAACTCCTCGGCGGGACTTGCCACCGCCTTGACCGGGCGTCCGGTGGCCCGCGCCAGCAGGAGGCAGGCGTACTCGTTCACGGTGTAGCCCTTGCCCCCGAAGTCACCACCGATCGCTCCGCCCTCGATCTCGAAGCGCTCCTTGGGCTCGCCGAAGGCCGCCGCCATCTGGTCCCGCAGGTTGTAGGGCGTCTTGTTGGTCGTCCAGACGTGGGCCACCCCCGCCTCGTCGACCCACACGATGGTCGCCTGCGGCTCGAGGTAGCCCGCGTGCTCGCGAGGCGTGCGGAAGACGTGCTCGAAGACGTGGGCCGCGGAGCTGAACACGGCCGCCAGCGCCTCGGGGTCCTCGCCCGCTCCGTGGATCGCCGCCAGCCGCCCCTGGATGTTGGGGTGCGACGGCGGCTTGCGTTCGCCACCCAGGTACACGTACGAGGCGGCGTCCGGATGGAGGACCGGCGCATCGGCGGCCAGGGCCGCACGCACGTCCAGGACGGGCGGCAGCTCCTCGAGGTCGACCTCGATCTCGGCCGCCGCGGCCTCGGCGATCTCCGGCGTGTCGGCGGCCACGGCGGCCAGCCGGTCGCCCACGAACAGGACCCGGTCCCACGCGAGGATCGGCCGGTCCAGCAGGCGCCGCCCGAACCGCCGGCCCTCGGTGTCGGCGCCGGTCAGCACGGCCCGCACGCCGGGCATCGCGCGCGCCCGCGCCGTGTCGATGCTGCGGATGCGGCCGTGGGGGATGGGACTGCCGAGGAAGCGGGCGTGCAGCAGGCCCTCCACGACGCGGTCGTCGGCATAGACGGCCGCCCCGGTGACCTTGCCCCGCGCCTCGACCCGTGCCTCGGGGCGAGCCAGCCGCTCAAGGACCTCCGGGCCGAGGGCCTCGGCCGCGGTGGGGGCGCTCATGCCGCGAGCCCGTCCCGGGACGCCGCGGCCTGGGCTAGCGCGCGAGCCGTCCAGACGCGCGCCATGCGCCCCTTGTAGGCCGCTGATCCGCGCGTGTCGTCATCCGGCGAGATGGCTTCGTCCACGAGGCGAGACGCGGCCTCGATGGCCGTGGCGTCCGCCTGCCCGCCGATGAGCGCCGCTTCCGCGGCGCGGGCCCGTACGGCCGTGCCGGCCACCGATCCAAGGGCGATCCGGGCCTCGGTGACCGTTCCGCCCGCGTCCCGGTCCAGCCGCACGGCCACCGAGACGGTCGCGTAATCCTCTGAGGTGCGGGGGCGGAAGGCGACCGAGGCGATGCGCGCCGAGGGGGCCACGGGCGGCACGTGGACGCCCACCAGCAGCTCATCCGTCCCCAGCACGGTCTCGAAGACGTCCCGCGCGAGGTCGGCGACGGCCAGCCGTCGGGCGCCGGCCGGGCCGGCGACCTCCACGGTCGCGTCCAGGACCAGGAGCACGGGCGTGATATCGGCGGCCGGATCGGCGTGGGCGAGCAGTCCCCCCAGGGTGGCCTGGTTGCGGATGCGGGGGGACGCGACGCGGGCGGCAGCCTGCGCGAGCGCCGGCAGGGCGGCCTGCACCCGTGGGTCGCGCTCCACCGCCCGGATCGTCGTCAGGGCGCCCAGGTGAAGTCCGCCATCCGCCTCCCGTCGGATCCCGGCGAGCTCCGCCAGCGCGCCCCGGGGCCGCAGACCGACGACGAGGTCGGCCTCCACGAACCCCTGTTGCAGCAGCACGACAAGGGCGGTCCCGCCGGCCAGAAGGTGGGCGCGCCCGGCGTGGCCGACAAGGACCTCGATGACGCCGCTGACCGTGCCCGGTTCGACGTAGGCGTACGGCTTCACGAACGTCGTTCGTCGGCCGCCGCGGCCTCGACGGAGGCTACGATGCCGGCATACCCGGTGCAGCGGCAGAGGTTGCCGACCAGGAAGTCGCGGATGCTGCCCTCGTCGGGATGGGGGTCTTCCGCCAGCAGCGCCGTCGCGGCCATGACCTGGCCCGGCGTGCAGATGCCGCACTGGAAGCCGCCGTGCTCGGTGAAGGCGCGCTGCACCGCGGTGAGCTCGCCATCCGGCCCGGCCAGACCCTCGATCGTGAGCACGGTGGCGTCCGCGATGGCTGTCACCGGAAGGAGGCAGGCGGTCATCACCGCGCCGTCCACGAGCACCGAGCAGAGCCCGCACACCCCGATACCGCAGCCGAGCTTGGTGCCCGTCAGCCCCAGGTCCTCCCGCAGCAGGTCGACCAGGCGTCGCGCCGCGGGCACGCTGCGGGTCACCGGCCGCCCATTGAGGACGAAACGGAGGTCGACCGTGTCGGTCGGGTGAGCATCGGCGGGGGGCCGCATCCACGTCATGCTACCCATCCCGGAGGGCCATTGTCCACCGTTGGATGCAGTCGGCCCTCGGGCTCGAAGGTATGCTTGTATGCGCCAGTACACGACGCATGAGGCCGCCGATCATGATGTCCAGCCCGCCCCAGCGCCCGTCGGAGCCGGCCGCCCCCGGCCCCGCGCGCTACGGCTCGGACGTCATCGTCGACCTGCTCCACGAGCACGGCATCCGGTACGTGGCGTTGAACCCGGGGGCGAGCTTCCGCGGCCTGCATGATTCGCTGGTCAACCGGCCGGGCGCGCCGGAGCTCATCACCTGCCCGCACGAGAAGCTGGCCGTGAACCTGGCCCATGGCTACGCCAAGGCGAGCGGCGAGCCGATGGCCGCCATCCTGCACGACACAGTCGGCCTCCTCCACGGGAGCCTGGGCATCTTCCTGGCCTACATCGATCGCGCGCCGGTGCTCGTCCTGGGCGGGGCCGGCCCGATGGACACGGCGCGACGGAGGCCGTGGATCGACTGGATCCATACCTCCAACATCCAGGGCAACGCGGTCCGCAGCTTCACCAAATGGGACGATCAGCCGGCCTCGGTCGCGGCCATGCCCGAGGCCTTTGCCAGGGCCACGTCGATCCTCCGCAGCGAGCCGGCCGGGCCCGTCTACCTCGCCCTGGACGCCGACCTGCAGGAGCTCGAACTCGCGAACGAGGTGCCTGGCTTCCCGGCCGCGGGCATGCCCCCGACGCGCCCGATCGGCCCCGACCCCGCGGCGCTCGAGGAGCTGGCCGACCTCCTCATGGCGGCCGAACGGCCGGTCATCGTGGCCGGATTCGCCGGCCGCGACCCGCGAGCCTTCACCTGGATCCCCGAGCTCGCCGAGCTGATCGGCGCCGGCGTCATCGACAACGGCGACCGTCTGAACCTGTCCACGACCCACCCCACGAACGTGACCGGCACGACGGCCCTGCAGAGCGCCGACCTGGTGCTCCTGCTGGACCTCAAGGATGCGTCGCGCGTGCTGCTGACGACGGACCCGCCGGCGCGTGAGGCGCGCTCGACGGTGGCACCCGACTGTCGCATCGTCGACCTGGGCTTCAACGATGCCCAGGTCTCGGCGTGGGTCCACGCGCACGGGGCGGCCCATCGCATGGATCTGCGGATCACGGCCGATACGTCGGTGGCCCTGCCGTTGCTCCTGGCGTCGCTGCAGGCGCGGCTGAAGGGCGAGCCGGCGGCCCGGCGGGCCCAACGCGAGGCACGCCGGGCCACGGTGGCCGAGCTCCATGCCGAGCGGCGCGCGCAGTGGTCGGCGGTGGCCGCGAAACGGCACGGTGAGCGGCCGATCTCGCCCTCGCGTCTGGCGACCGAGGTCGGCCGGGCGATCGAGGGCCACGACTGGGTCCTCACGGCCGGCACGGCCAACGACTGGGCGCTGCGGCTGTGGGACTTCGACCGGCCCTACCGCCATCCCGGCCGGAGCATGGGCACCGCGACACAGATCGGCATGTCGCTGGGGGTCGCGCTCGCCCATCGCGGCACGGGCCGGCTGGTGGTGGACCTGCAGCCGGACGGTGATCTGATGTTCGACGCCGGCGCGCTGTGGGTGGCAGCGGCCCACGACCTGCCGATGCTGGTGGTGATGTTCAACAACCGCGCCTACTACAACGACTGGGAGCACCAGATCCGGCTGGCCAAGCTGCGCGGCTCAGACCTCTCGCGGGCCCACATCGGGGTGGACATCGATGGTCCGGCGCCCGACTTCGCCCTGCTGGCACGGGCCTTCGGCTGGCATGCCAGCGGTCCGATCGAGGATCCCGACGCCATCGGGGCCGCGGTCACGGCGGCGGTCAGGGTCGTGATGGAGGAGGGCCGGCCGGCCCTGGTCGATGTCGTGACGGCCCATCGATGACGCGTCTGCACCCTCCGGCGCGCCGGTATGATGCCCTGCCGTGGCACCGTTTCGCCTGATCGTCGGTCTCTCCGGGGCCAGCGGCGTGATCTTCGGGATCCGCCTGCTGGAGGTGCTGGCGCGCCAGCGCGACGTCGAGACGCATCTCATCATGAGTCCCGCCGCACGCCAGACGATCCAGCTGGAGACCGACCGTGACCCGCGGGCTGTCGAGCGGCTTGCCACCCACCGCTACCGCTACGGGGACATCGCCGCCGCCATCTCCAGCGGCTCGTACCCCATCGATGCCATGGCCGTCGTGCCGTGCTCCATGGGGACGCTGTCGGCGATCACCCTCTCGAGCAGCGACAACCTCCTCGAGCGCGCCGCCGACGTGACGCTCAAGGAGCGACGCCGCCTGATCCTCGCGCCACGCGAGGCGCCGCTCCACCTGGGCCACCTGCGCCTGATGGTGCAGGCGACCGAGATGGGGGCCATCATCTGCCCCCCGTCACCGGGCTTCTACACCCGGCCGGTGACGCTGGAGGATCTCATCGACCACACCGTCGCCCGCCTCATCGACGTCATCGGCCTGCAGCTCGACGAGCCGCTCTCGGCGCGCTGGACCGGCCCCGACCGGGCCCGCGGCGGGCGGGCCGGAAGCGGGGAGTCGGCGGTGGACTGAGCCCGTCTCAGGCGCTCGCGCCGAGGAAGCCGACGAGACGGGGTACGACGAGGTCCGGGTGCGACCAGAAATACCCGTGCGCGCCACCGGGCACCAGCTGGAAGTCGGCGTTGGGCAGGTGGTCGGCCAGGTAGCGCGACTGCTCCAGGTGCGAGCCGGTGCCGCCGGCGTGAGTATCCCGATCACCCACGAGGACCAGGGTCGGTTGCCCGATCTCGCCCACCCGCGCCACCGTGTCGTGGCCCTGCCGCGCGCAGACGTGCTTGAGGTACTCGGGCAGCTGGGGCCGGTCCTGCCAGAAGGCGTCGACGAGCCACTGCACCGTGGCCGGAGCGTCGGCCGCGAACTCGGGCGTGAAGAAGGTGGCACGGATCTGGTCGGCGATCATCCGCTCGTACCCCTTCTCCACCAGGGCCAGGCAGGTCGCCGGCGGGATGCCCGTGTAGTGCGGCCGGTCGGCCCGGATGGGCCCTGGGCCGGAGGCCGCGAGCACGAGGCGACGCACCGCGTCCGGTTCGTCGAGCGCCACCCATTGCGCGACCCGGCCGCCCATGGAGTGGCCCAGGACGTGCGCCGGGCCGCGCCCCAGCGTGCGCAGCAGGGCCCGGGCGTCGGCGGCGAAGAGGCGCGTCGAGTACTCGTCGGCCGTGCCGGGCGTCCGGCCGGTGCCGCGATAGTCCATGGTCACGACCGTGAAGTGGCGGGCCAGCGGATCGACCAGCTCGTCGGGCCAGGTCGAGCCGGCGTAGCCGGTGCCGGCCAGGAGCAGGAGGAGCGGTCCGTCGCCGCGGATCCGGTGCGCCACCCGGACCGGCTCGACGGCCGGCGGGCGGGGGCCGGGGTCCCCGGGGTTCACCGCGCTACCAGGGCGGCCAGCGGCGCCACCGCGGCGGGCGGCTGACGCATGAGGCGCCCGTACCCGGCGATCGGTGCCTCGTAGCCGGCGCGCGTCAGGCACGCCCGAACCTGCGCCTGGACGCACGTCACGACTGGCAGCCCCGTCTCCGATTCGAGCCGGTCGATGACCCCCACGACGGGCAGTGATCCGCACGGCAGGTACAGCACGTCGGCCTCGGGGTGGCCGGCTGCGAGGGTCGTGGCCTGCCTCACGACGACCTCGGGATCCAGCTGCGCGATGGTGCGGTTACGCTCGATGTCGAGGCTGTCCTGGGCGATCACGACGAAGCCCAACTCCTGCAGGATGGCGACCCGTCGCTCCGTCTGGGCGATGGGGTACGGGCTCGCCACCAGCACACGCGCCGCGCCGACCGCCTGGAGACCTTCGACCTCCGCCTGGAGCGCCGTCACGAATGGGCGGCTCGTGCGCGTGGCGATCTCCTCCACGAGGCGCGCGTGACCGGACAGGCCGAAGGCGGTGACGACGGGGCTGCCGCCCACGTTGATGACGTCGACGCCCTCGCGGTCGAGCGCGGCCACCTTCTCGAGGATGAGCTCGTGGGCCGCTTCCAGGTCCTCCTGCCGCAGCCGCCCGACCCCCAGGGAGAGGATGGCCAACCGTACGTCAGCGGGCAGCATCTCCTGCCACCACGCGCCCTCGAACCACATGCTGGGCTCGATCCGACCGATCCAGATCGCCACCTTCATCCTCCAGCCGCGACGTCGCTGATCGCGTTGCACCAGCCGATGCTATGCCGTAGGATACGACCGCATACCAAGTTGGGGAAGCCCGCCGAGCATCAAGGTCGCGCCGGGTCGGACCCCGCCCAGGAGGTCGCAGCCATCACGTGCCGCCCGACCACCCGACGCTGGCTCGGCGCTCAGGCCGCCCGAATGACCGGGCGGGGGGACCGCACGTGGATCGTTTCGCCGCCTCGCTGACCTCCGCTGGTGGACCCCAAGCTCTTCGGGCTGATCACGGCGATCTGCTTCGGCCTGAACCCCGTCACGCTCAAGATGGGGTTCGCGAGGGGTGGCCGGCCGGATACGGCGATGATCATCGGGCTGACGCTGGCACTGCCCCTGTACGTGGTGCTGCTGCCGCTCGTGGGCGGCCTGCACTGGGACCAGGTGACCCTGCCGGCCCTGCTGGGCTTCGTGCTGGGCGGGTTGTTCGGGACCGGCATCGGCCGGCGCTGGCTCTACATCGCGATCGACCGCATCGGCGCCTCGCCGGCCACGGCGATCAAGAACTCGGCGCCCGTGATCTCGGCCATCCTGGGGGTCCTGCTCTTCGGCGACGAGGTGGGCCCGCTCCGCTGGGCGGCCATCCTGGCCATCGTGGCCGGCGTGGTCCTGCTCACGTGGCAGCCGGGCTCGGGCATCCGCCACTGGATGGACATGGGCGTGCTGGCGGCCGTCGGATCGGCCGTCGCTTATGGCATCCGGCCGCTGTTCCTGAAGTTCGGTCTGGAGGCGGTGGACCTGCCCCTGACCTCCGCCGTGATCGGGGCCACCGCCGCCCTCGCCTACGTGCTGGTGTTCGGCGATCGCCGGGGCCTGCGGCGGGCGTATCGTGAGCCGGCGTTCTGGCTCTTCATCTTCTCGGGCTTGCTGCAAGGGATCGGGTTCCTGGCCCTCAACTACGGCCTCTCGGGTGGCCTCGTGAGCGTCGTCTACCCGGTCACCTCCAGCGCTCCCCTCTTCACCCTGGGCTTCACCGCGGTCCTGTTGCGCGGCAAGGAGCACCTGGACTGGCGCATCGTCGCCGGGGCGACCGCCGTCGTCGCCGGCGTCATCTTCCTGTAGCCAAACGAGTACCGGAAAGCACCCTGGAGGAGAGATGGCAAAAGACCTGCGCACGTTCCTGGACGAGCTCGTGGCCAGCGATCCCAACCAGCTGAAGATCATCGAGGACGAGGTCGACCCCGAGTTCGAGGCGGCCGCGCTCGTCCACAAGATCCAGCGCGACCCGGCCTACCCGACGTTCCCCGCCCTGCTCTTCAAGAACGTCAAGGGTTCCCGGATCCCCATGATGCTCAACCTCCATGGCACGTACGAACGGATCGCGCTGAGCATCGGCAGCGACGTCCACGGCATGGTCGAGGAGTACGCCAGGCGCGAGGGCTCGCCGATCCCGCCGACGATGGTCTCGTCGGACAAGGCCCCCGTCCACGAGGTCGTGTGGACCGGCGACGACATCGACATCGGCCGGCTGCCCTTCCAGCTGCACCAGGAGCTCGATGCGGGCCTGTACATCACCTCGGCGGCGACCATCTCGCGCGACCCCGATAGCGGACGGCTGAATGCCGGCATCTTCCGCCACCAGGTCCAGGGGCCCCGCCAGGTCGGCTTCATGACCAATCCCGCCCACCACACCTCGTACATCCTGCGCAACCTCCGCGACCAGGGCCGCAAGATGGAGGTGGCGCTCGTCATCGGCCATCACCCGGCGATGCTCATGGCGGCCGTCTCCAAGCTGCCGGGCATCGGCGGCGAGATGGACGTCATGGGCGGCCTCCTCGGCGAGTCCGTCGAGATGGTCAAATGCAAGACGGTCGACCTGGAGGTCCCGGCGCGAGCCGAGATCGTCATCGAGGGCGTCGTCGACACCGATCCGGAGAAGGTCCGCAACGAGGGGCCGTTCGGCGAGTACCCGCTCTACTACACCCGCCTCGGCCCCATGCCGTGGGTCGAGATCACGGCCGTCACGATGCGCCGCCAGCCCATCTACGTCGACGTCTTCAACGCCCACCGCGAGCACCTCGTGCTCGGCGCCCTGCCCCGCATGGGCAGCACGTACCGGCGCGTGCGCGAGGCGATGCCGACCGTCACCGCCGTCAACCTGCCACTGATGGGCATCCGCAGCACGCTCTTCATCGCCATGAAGAAGAAGGTCGACGGCGAACCCAAGATCGCCGCCTCGGCCGCGTTCGCCGTGGACCCCATCCTCAAGCACATCTTCATCGTCGACGACGACATCGACGTCTTCGACATGGACCAGGTCCTGTGGGCCTTCACGACCCGCTTCCAGGGCGATCGCGACCTGATCGTCATGCCCAACTTCCTGGGTGGTCACCTGAACCCCGTCACCTACGGCTACCACCGCGAGGAGAAGGGGCCCATGGAGACCAAGATGATCATGGACTGCACTCGGCCGGCACCGCCGGCCACGTTCCCGCCCAAGTGCCAGGTGCCGCCCGACGTGGTCGAGCGGGTCCAGCCGGGCAAGGTCATCAAGGACTACAAGCCCGGCCAGGCCTTCACCAACCCGCCGCTCGAGGCCGCCAAGGCCAAGCGCTAGGACCCTCCCGCCTGTCCCCCAACGGCCCCTTTCGTGTCCCCCCACGGAAGGGGCCGCTTCCTTCGC
>DATBOX010000085.1:0-3563 GCA_036561685.1 Candidatus Limnocylindrales bacterium
TCCTTCTCGTCGGCCTTGGACAGGGAGGTCTTCAGAACCGTGCCGCCATACTTGCTCATCGCCTCGATGGCCTTGTCGGGGGTCACCTTCTCCAGCATCAGGAACAGGGCGGAGGTGCCGGGCTGGACCATGTCCCGGACCTGCTCCTGGAACTGCTTGTCGATGCTGGTCTTGGCCATTTTGCCCATCAGGGCACCTAGCCCGGCGCCGATGGCCAGGCCGAAGACCGGGATGAAGAACAGCAGGCCGAACAGGAACCCCCAGAACATGCCCCAGGTGGTCCCGGCGCCGACCGGATGGTGGCTGGTGTGGACGTGGTACCCGCCTTCTTGGTCCCGCCGGATCACCGCGATCGCGTCCGGCTGGATGATCAGGTCCTGGGCCAGCCGGCGCGCCTCCTCAGCGGCGGCTTCCGCGGTCGCCTCATCCGGATACCCGATGGCAATCAGATCAGCCATTGCCTTTCCTTTCTCTTACGTATCGCCGCTCGCCACTCCAGCTCGGCATCGGGGAGCGCGTCCGGGGCTATTTCCCGTGCCGTTGACAGCGCGAACAGTGTTAATCCTGCTCCCGGTGTTAATCCTGCTCCCGGTGCGCCAGGCATTCCTCACCCTTACGCGGGTGAGTTCGGCCGGCTTCGTCTCGGTCGCCCCGGCCATGGATTCACGCCCGCGAAGGCGGTAGAACTGACGGGAATCACCCTCGGGAGGGTGACGACACCCCCGAACCGCTCGCACCAGAGTTGGCCAGGCGGCCGCGAGAGGGGTGACGTGCTGGTACGGGGTAAGCCAGCTGGTGCGGGATAAGCCAGTTGGCGCAGCGACAGCCCGCCGGAAGGAGTGGTGATGGCCACGGCGGAGGAAACTCGCGAGCGTTCAGCGTCGGCCGGCGAGCGCTGGTATGCGCTCGACCCAGCGGATATCGCGGGCAGGCTCCAGGTGGTCCTGGACTCGGGCCTGTCTGCTGATGAAGCGGCGGAGAGGCTGAGGCGTGACGGCCCGAACGCGCTGCCGGTGGAGGAACCGCCGACGGCTCTGCACCGCTTCCTCGCCGAGTACACGAGCTACATGCAGCTCATCCTGGTCGGGGCAGCGATCGTCTCGCTCGTGATCAGGCAGTGGAGCACGGCCATCGTGCTGGCCGTTATCACGCTTTTCAACGCTCTCGTCGGCCTGCGCCAGGCCGGCAAGGCCGAGAGCGCGATGAATGCGCTGCAGTCGATGATGAAGGCGACAGCGCGGGTGCGGCGCGGCGGCGCAGAGGCCGAGATCCCGGCCGAGCAACTGGTGGCCGGCGACGTCGTGCTGATCGCGGCGGGTGATGAGGTGCCCGCCGACGGGCGGATCGTGACCTCCAGCGCGCTGCAGATCGATGAGTCGGCCCTGACGGGCGAGAGCGTCCCGGCAGCGAAGGACCCCGCGACCCTGGCCGGCGGTGAGGTTGGGCCCGGCGAGCAGTCGAACATGGCGTTCATGCACACGCCAGTCACCCACGGCAGCGGGGTGCTGATCGTCACGGAGACGGGGAGTGGCACGCAGGTCGGGAAGATCGCGCACATGCTCTCGGCGACGGCGAAGGAGGAGACCCCGCTCACCAGGCAGATGAACACGCTGACCCTGTGGATCGTGGGTGCAGCGGGACTGACGATGATCGTGATGTTCGCGCTGGGCCTGTACCGCGGGCAGTCGTGGACGATGCTGTTCGATACGGCGGTCGCGCTCGCGATCGCCGCCATTCCGCTGGCCCTGCCGGTGGTCGTGCAGGTGGTCCTCTCCCTGGGCAGCGTCGAACTGGCGAAGCAGAAGGCGATCGTCAAGGACCTCCCGTCGGTCGAGACGCTGGGGTTCACCTCGGCGATCAACTCGGACAAGACCGGGACGCTGACGATGAACCAGATGACGGCGGTCGAGGTCGTCGACCCGACCGACCGCTATGCGATCACGGGTACCGGCTACAGCCTGGAGGGGAAGGTCAGCCACCCGGCCGGCAAGACCGACACCATCGACGCCGCGATCCTGCCCTACGTCGTCGCGAGCGACACCAAGCTCGTCGACGGCAAGGTCGTCGGTGATCCAACCGAGGGTGCGCTGCTGGTGCTGGCCTACAAGGCGGGCCTGGACGCAGAGGCGACGCGGGAGGAGGTGCCCCGCCTCGCCACGCTGCCCTTCGACCCCAGCTACAAGCTGATGGCCACCTTCAACCAGGCCCAGGACGCGGCGGGGAACGACATCGTGCGCTGTTTCGTCAAGGGAGCGGCCCCGGCGGTGATGGCCCGCGCGGCGACCGCGCTGTCCAACGGCGCGAGCATCCCCTGGGACGACGCACTCAGGCAGCGGGCCGAGCAGAACGTCCAGCGCATGGGGGAAGCGGGCCTGCGGGTCATGGCCGGCGCCTTCCGCGACCTCGATGCGGCCAGCTTCGACCCCGACAGTGACCTGCTCGGCTATGTCCGGGACCTGGAGATGACCAGCCTGGTCGGGATGGTCGACCCGCCTCGTGAGGAATCCAAAGCCGCGGTCAGCGACGCGCAGCAGGCGAACATCCGGGTGCGGATGGTGACCGGCGATGACGTCGTCACCGGCGCAGCGATCGCCAAGCAGCTCAGCATTCCCGGCGAGGCGATCCTCGGCGCCGACTTCGCAGCGCTGCCGGAAGCCGAACGGCTCGAGCGGATTGACCACATCGGCGTCGTCGGCCGGGTCGCACCCGAGCACAAGGTGCTGCTCGCCGAGACGCTCAAGAAGAAAGGGCACGTCGTCGCGATGACCGGCGACGGCGTCAACGACGCACCCGCCATCAAGGCCGCCGACATCGGCATTGCCATCGGCAGCGGCACCGAGGTCGCGAAGAACGCCAGCCGCATGATTCTCTCCGACGACAACTTCGCGACGATCATGTACGCGGTCGAGCAGGGCCGCAAACTGTACGACAACCTCAACAAGTACATCCGCTTCGTCCTGCTCGAGCTCGTCGCGTTCGTGCTCACCTTCCTCGGCGCGACCCTGCTCAACCTCGCGGCGGGCCAGCCATTCACGCCGCCGCAGATCCTGTGGATCAACTTCCTGGTCAACGCCCCGTTCGGCGTCGCGCTCGGCTTCGATCAGGAGACACCCGGGCTGATGAGCCGTCAGCCCCGTCCCCGCGGCGAGTCGATCCTGACCAGAGGGGTGCTGATCACCTGCGGCCTGGTCGGGCTGTTCATGGCCGTCGCCAACCTGGCGCTGATCGCGACCGGGAAGAACCACTACGGCAGCATCAAGACCGGCCAGTCCATGGGCCTGGTCGCCTTCTGCCTGATGCTGGTGGTCGCCGCGTTCGAGGCCCGCAACGAGACCGGGACGGCCTTCAGCACGGATACCTTCAACAGCTCGCGGATGAACCTGACCGCGCTGGCCGAGGTGGCCGGGGCCTTCCTCATCACCCAAGCGGACTTCCTGCGGCGCCTGCTCGGCACCGCCCCGCTGACCGCCAGGCAGTGGGGGCTGGCGCTGCTCGCCGCCGTCGTGCTCCTCCTCGGCTGGGAGGCCGGCAAATGGATCGCGCGCCGAAGAACCCCAGCCCAG
>DATBOX010000086.1:0-26527 GCA_036561685.1 Candidatus Limnocylindrales bacterium
CTGGTGGACAACGCCCTTCGCTACACGTCCGCCGACGGCCGTGTCCACGTGCAGGCCGGCGCTGATCGCGATTCGGTCGTCCTGACGGTGCACGACAACGGCATCGGCATCCCGCCGGAGGCGGTGGGTCGCGTGTTCGAGCGGTTCTACCGCGCCGACTCGGCCCGCTCGCGCGAGTCCGGCGGCGCCGGCCTGGGGCTCGCCATCGCGCGCGAGCTGGTCGGTGGTCACGGCGGCCGGATCGAGGTCGACAGCACCGAGGGCGCCGGCACCACGTTCACGGTCCGGCTGCCGCTGGCGCGCCAGCCCGCCGCCCGTCCCACGGTCTAGACCGAGCCAGTCGCTAGATTGCTGCGCGGATGCCGCGCCTGGTTTCTCACCTCGACCCCCGCGGCGACGAGTTCCGCCGCAACGCCGAGTACATTGGCGGGCTGGTTGCCGAGCTGGACGAGCACCTCGAGCGCGCCCGCAAGGGCGGCGGCCCGGCCGCTGTCAAGCGCCACCGGCAGCGCGGCAAGCTGCTGGCACGGGAGCGCGTCGAGCGCCTGGTCGACCCCGGCGCGGCGTTCCTGGAGCTGTCGCCACTGGCAGCCCACGAGCTGTACGAGGGCGAGGCGCCGGGAGCGGGCATCGTCACCGGGATCGGCCCGGTCCGGGGCGCTCCGTGCGTGATCGTCGCCAACGACGCCACGGTCAAGGGCGGCAGCTACTTCCCGCTGACGGTGAAGAAGCACCTGCGTGCACAGGAGATCGCCCACCAGAACCACCTCCCGTGCATCTACCTGGTCGACTCCGGGGGCGCCTACCTGCCGCTCCAGGCCGAGGTCTTCCCCGACCGCGACCACTTCGGCCGCATCTTCTACAACCAGGCGCGCATGTCAGCCGATGGGATCCCGCAGCTCGCAGCGGTGATGGGCTCGTGCACCGCCGGCGGCGCCTACGTCCCCGCGATGTGCGACGAGACGGTGATCGTCCGCGGCACCGGAACCATCTTCCTGGGCGGCCCGCCGCTGGTGAAGGCGGCGACCGGCGAGGAGGTGACGGCCGAGGAGCTTGGCGGCGCGGACGTCCACGCCCGCCAGAGCGGCGTCGCCGATCACCTCGCTGCTGACGACGACCACGCGCTGGCGATCCTTCGCGAGGCCGTCGGGCAGCTCAATCTGCGCCCACCGGACTCCTGGGACATTGCCGAGCCGGAGCCGCCGGCGCTCGATCCGGGAGAGCTCCCCGGCGTGATCCCGGCTGACGCACGGCAGTCCTACGACGTCCACGAGGTGATCGGCCGGATCGTCGACGGCTCCCGCTTCCACGAGTTCAAGGCGACCTACGGCGACACGCTCGTCTGCGGCTTCGCACACGTCCACGGGAACCCCGTCGCCATCCTTGCCAACAACGGCATCCTCTTCTCGGAGTCTGCGCTGAAGGGCACCCACTTCATCCAGCTCGCGGCAGAGCGCCGCATCCCGCTGGTTTTCCTGCAGAACATCACCGGCTTCATGGTCGGGCGCGAGTACGAGGCCGGAGGGATCGCCAAGGACGGGGCCAAGCTCGTCACGGCCGTGGCGTCGGCGGCCGTGCCCAAGTTCACCGTCCTCATCGGCGGCTCGTTCGGGGCCGGCAACTACGGCATGGCCGGCCGCGCCTACGGCAGCCGCGGCCTGTGGTCGTGGCCCAACGCGCGCATCAGCGTCATGGGCGGCGCGCAGGCGGCGCGCGTGCTGTCGACCGTCCGGGAGGGCTCGCTGCCCGGCGGGGAGTGGACGAGCGAGGCGGCGAGGGACGCCTTCGAGGCCCCCATCCTGGCCGAGTACGAGCGCCAGGGCCACCCCTACTACGCCACGGCTCGCCTGTGGGACGACGGCGTCATCGACCCGGCCCAGACGCGCGACGTGCTCGCCCTGGCCATCTCGGCCGCGCTCAACGCGCCCATCCCCGAGACTCGCTTCGGCGTCTTCCGCATGTGACAGCCGCGGCCCCGGCGGGCGTGTAGCATCGCCCCATGGCCCAGCCGGACGGGACGCGCGGTCGCGTGCTCCAGGTGAACGTGTCCGCGGGCGGCGTGCCCAAACGGCCGGTCGCCGAAGCCTGGGTCGACCGCCTCGGGCTCGCCGGAGATGCCCACCACGACGACACCGAGCATGGCGGCCCGCATCGGGCCGTGGCCCTCTACGCCCTCGAGGCCATCCGGCGCGTCCAGGCGGACGGCCACCCCATCAGCCCGGGCTCGGCCGGCGAGAACCTCACGACCACCGGGATCGAGCTGGCGGCGCTGCCGGTGGGGACGCGCCTGGCCATCGGCGAGCGCCTGGTCCTGGAGCTGTCCAAGCCCGACAACCCGTGCAAGACGATCGCCGCCAACTTCACCGACGGGCGGTTCGCCCGCATCTCCATCGCGACCCACCCCCTGGACTCGCGGATGTACGCCCGGGTCCTCACCGCGGGTCCCGTCCGACCGGGCGACGCGATCGCCATCCTGCCGCCGGCGCCCGGCTCGACGGCCCAGCTCCACGAGCTGCTGGACCTGATCGAGTCGGTCGAGCAGCATGAGGCGCTCCTCCAATGGCGTGCGGCCCGCGAGGCCGGCCATGCGATCCACATCCTGGACGACGGGGACCTCGCCGCGGCCGCCGCTCCAGGCCTGGACCATCCCGCCTTCAACCGCGCCTACGGCCTGCGCCAGCTGCCCGACCTGGTCGACCGGCTGACCGCCTTCTACCGCAGCGCGGGGACGACCGGCTATCTGGTGGCGGCCGAACCGCCGTGGCCGGGGGCCGTCGCGGGTCCCACGTACGAGCTGCTGGCGACCCACCCTGCCGCCGTCCCCACGCTGCCGCCGCCCGGCGGCGTTGCCATCCGCACCTTCAGTGACCACGACGCCGACCGCTGGCTGCAGGCCGCCCTCGAGGTCCCAGCGGAGGCGTTCGAGCCGCCCATGGCCCCGGCCGTCCGGCGTGCCTTCCTGGAAGGGCTCCTGGCCACGGCGGCCGGTCACGGCTCCACGATCTTCCTCGCCGAGGCCGATGGGTCGCCGGTCGGATGGGCCCGGGTCTTCGTGCGACGCGGCGTCGCCCTGCTCGGCGCGGCGGAGGTGGTGCCGGCCTGGCGGAGCCGCGGCATCCACCGGGCCCTGATCGCGGCGCGGGCCCGCCAGGCCGAGGCGGAGGGCGCGCTCCACGTCGTGGCGCAGGCGCGCGACGGGTCGCCCTCCGCCCGCAACCTGGCCGCGATGGGACTCCGGCCCATCTGGACACGCCGCGACTATCCGTGCGCAGTAGAGGCGGCGCTGCCGGCTCCCCGGTGAGCGGCTCGCTGCGCCTCGAGCGGGCCGGCCCCGGCGGCGCGGTCGTGCGCGTGACGCTCGACCGGCCGGGCGTCCATAACGCCCTCGATGCCGAGCTCATCGACGGGCTCCGTCGGGCCTTCGGGCGGCTGGCGGACGAACCCGCCGACCGGCTGCGTGCCGTCGTCCTGGCCGGCGAGGGGCCGTCCTTCTGCGCCGGCGCCGACATCGCCTGGATGCGGGCCAGCCTGGAACTGACCCGCGAGGGCAACGAGGCCGACGCGATGGCCCTCGCCGAGATGCTCGATGCCATCGACCATTGCCCGGTCCCCGTCGTCGCCCGCGTCCACGGCGCGGCGCTGGGTGGCGGGATGGGCCTGTGCGCGGTGAGCGACCTGGTCATCGCCGAGGCCGGCGCGCGGTTCGGCTTCACCGAGACGCGCCTGGGGCTGCTGCCGGCGGTGATCAGCCCGTTCGTCATCGCCAAGATCGGCGAGAGCCACGCTCGCGCGCTCTTCCCGGGCGGGCGCCGCTTCGACGCCACGCGCGCCCTGCGCATCGGCCTGGTCCACGAGGTCGTGGAGGGGATCGAGGCGCTCGACGCGGCCGTCGAGACGGCGCTTGCCGACATCCTGGCCGCCGGCCCGACCGCCGCCCGCGCGGCCAAGGCCATCGTCCGCGAGGTCCGCGGCCTGCCCCACGAAGCGACCCGCTGGCACACCGCGCGCCGCATCGCCACACAGCGCACGAGCGCAGAGGGCCAGGAAGGCCTGCGCGCCTTCCTGGAACGTCGCCCCCCGGCGTGGCAGGACGAGGGCTCCTGAGGCCTCGGCGGCGCCCCTTGACGAAGAACGCGACAAACGCGACATTGCGACCCATGGCGCGACGCACGGACGGCACGGCGCTCCTGGGCCCCGGTGAGGCGGCGCGGCGCCTCGGCGTGACGACCCGCACGGTGCAGCGATGGCTGCGCACGGGCCGACTCCCCGCGGTGCGCGTCGGCAGCCGCCTCAAAGTGCCCGCGGAGGCGGTGTCGGGCGGGTCCGCGGAATTGCTCGTGCGACGCCCGGCCGTCGCCATCCAGCCCCGCCCGATCCGCCGCCTCCTGGTGGCCAACCGCGGCGAGCTGGTGGCGCGCATCGCCCGGACGTGCCGTCGCCTCGGCATCACGTGCCTGGCGCTCATCACGGACGACCAGCGCGAGACGTGGTGGTCGCGGCAGGCGGACGAACGCGTCCCCCTGGCCACGACGTACCTGGATGGGGCGGCCGTCATCCGCGCGGCCCTCGAGGCCGGGGCCGACGCCATCCACCCCGGCTACGGCTTCCTGGCCGAGCAGGCGGACTTCGCCGCGGCCGTCGTCGCGGCCGGCCTGACCTGGGTCGGGCCGCCGGCGGAGGCGATGCGTTCCCTCGGCGACAAGGCCGCGGCACGCCAGCGAGCCGCGGCGGCCGGCCTGCCGGTCCTGGCCGGCTATGACGGCGCGGACCAGACCGACCGGCGGCTGGCCCGGGCGGCGGCGGCCATCGGCTGGCCCGTCCTCATCAAGCCGAGTGCCGGCGGCGGCGGGCTCGGCATGCACGTGGTGCGCTCCCGCGGCGAGTTCCACGAGGCGTGCCAGCAGGCGCGCCGGGAGGCCCGGGCGGCCTTCGGCGACGACCGGCTGGTGCTGGAGCGGTACGTGGAGCATCCGCGTCACGTGGAGGTCCAGCTGCTCTGTGATGCGCATGGCGGCGCGATCCACCTTGGCGAGCGGGACTGCTCGCTGCAGCGGCGCCACCAGAAGGTGCTGGAGGAGGCGCCGGCGCCGCGCGTGACGAAGGCGCTGCGCGACCGCATGGGTGCCGCCGCCGCCGCCCTCGCCCGATCCGCCGGCTACGTCGGTGTTGGCACGGTCGAGTTCCTCGTCGATGGGGACGGGGCCTTCACCTTCATGGAGCTCAACGCGCGCCTGCAGGTCGAGCATCCGGTGACGGAGGCCGTGACCGGGCTCGACCTCGTGGAGGCGCAGCTGCGGGTGGCGGCCGGCGAGCCGCTGTGGTTGCGTCAGCGGGACGTCCGGCCGCGCGGCCACGCCGTGGAGGCTCGCCTCTACGCCGAGGACCCGTGGGCCGGCTTCGCCCCGTCGAGCGGACGCCTGGAGGTCGTTGCGTGGCCCGCGCCGTCGAGCGACCTGCGCCTCGATGCGGGGGTCGGCCCGGGCGACGTCATCGGCACGCGCTACGACCCGCTCCTGGCCAAGGTCATCGCCTCGGGGCCGACCCGCTCGGCCGCCCTGGACCGGCTGGACCACGCGCTGGCGGCCACGGCCACGATCGGGGTGACGATCAACCGCGACTTCCTGCGTACCGTCCTCGCCTGGCCGGAGGTGCGGCAGGGCCGCGTCGTGACGGACACGCTGGACGCACGCTGGCCAGCGTCCCCAGAGGCGCTCCCCGATGAAGCGTGGGGGTTCGCGGCGGCGGCCCTCGCCGCGTCGCCGGAGGGTGCACCGGTGGCGCCGCCCATCGGCTTCCGTCTCAACGGACCGCGCCGTCTCGCCGTCGCCATCGGCGAGGAGGTGCGCGTGGTGGCGGTCGATCCGGGCCGCGACCGACCGGGCGCCCGTGCCGTGCGGCCCGATGGATCGATCGTGCTGGACGTCGGCGGGCGGGCCGTGGTCGCTCGGCTGGCCCCACCCCCGTCGGTCGACGCCGCCGTGCGCCACGCGGCTCCCGCGGCCGGGGGCGACCTCATCCGCGCGCCACTCGCCGGCGTCATCGGCACCGTGCGCGTCGCGCTCGGAGAGGCGGTGGCCGCCGGGCAGGTCCTGCTGACGCTGGAGGCGATGAAGATGGAGCATCCGGTCCGGGCCACCGCCGACGGCCTTGTGACCCGGCTCCTCGTCCGCCCCGGGCAGGCCGTGCAGCGTGGCGACGAGCTCGTCGGGCTAACCTGACGCGATGCCGCTGCCCGAGCACGTCCGCATCTACGAGGTGGGACCGCGCGACGGGCTCCAGAACGAATCGGCCGCGGTGCCCACCGCCGCCAAGCAGCGCTTCATCGAGCTGCTGGTGGCCGCCGGGCTGCGCGAGATCGAGGCCACCAGCTTCGTCTCGCCGCGGGCCATCCCCCAGCTCGCCGACGCCGACACGCTCCTGCCGCTCCTTCCCCCCGCCGGACCGGACGGCCCGGTGCGCTACCCGGTGCTGGTGGCCAACGAGCGGGGCCTGGCCAGGGCGGAGGCGGCCGGCGCCCGCGCGACGGCCGTCTTCACCGCCGCCAGCGATGCCTTCACCCAGGCCAACATCGGCATGTCGGTGGACGAGTCCCTGGCCGTCTTCCGGCCGCTGGTAGCCCGGGCCCGCTCCCTGGGCTGGTGGACGCGGGGGTATGTGTCGACCGCCTTCGGCTGTCCGTTCAGCGGCCGGGTCGATCCCGCCCGCGTCGTCGAGGTGGCGGGCGCCCTGGCCGAGCTGGGGGTTGACGAGGTGTGCCTGGGCGACACGATCGGCGTCGGGGTGCCGTCGCAGGTCCACGAGCTGACCGGCCGAGCCGTCGCGGCGGGCCTGCCGCTCGACCACCTCGCCTACCACTTCCATGACACACGCGGCACGGCCCTGGCGAACGTGATGGCCGGGCTGGAGGATGGCGTGGCCTGCTTCGATGCCTCGACCGACGGGACGGGTGGCTGCCCCTACGCCCCCGGCGCGGCGGGGAACCTGGCCACCGAGGACCTGGTCTACCTGCTTGACGGCCTGGGCATCGACCACGGCGTGCGGCTGGCGGGCGTCCTGGAAGCGGCCCGCGTCATCGCCGAGGCGCTCGGCCGACCAGTCGCGTCCAAAGTCGGCCAGGCCGGCGGATGGGATGCAGCCACCGGCCGCGCGACCGGCCGGGGCTGACCCGGCGCGCGTCGCTCAGCCTCATGCGCGGCCCCGCCCCCGCACGCGGCGCTTGGTTATGATGCGCCCGATGCGCGGCCGAGTCCCGGCCGGCCTCAGGGAGAGATGGATAGCGTCGTCCTGCTCTTGAACGCGAATTACGAGCCGCTCAACGTGTGCGACACGAGGCGTGCGTTCCGTCTCCTGTTCGGCGCCAAGGCCGAGGTCCTGGAGTACGACCATCACGAGGTGCGCACCCCCCGCGAGGTGTTCCGCGCCCCGAGCGTCATCCGCCTCCAGTACCACATCAAGCGGCCGCGACCCCGCGTCAAGCTCTCGCGCCGCGAGGTCTTCGCCCGCGACGCCCACACCTGCCAGTACTGCGGGGCGCGGACCCACGACCTGACCATCGACCACATCATGCCGCGCCACCGCGGCGGAGCGCATTCCTGGGAGAACCTCGTCGCGGCATGCACCTCGTGCAACCACCGCAAGGGCGGCAAGACGCTGGACGAGGCGCATTTCCGCCTGCTGCGCCCGCCCGCCGAGCCGCGCAGCGACCTCTACTCGCTGTTCACGCCGTACCTCGCCGACCCGCGGAACGAACCCTGGCGGACGTACCTCTTCCTGGGCCACGACTGAACCTCCCGGCCCACGTGACGGCCGTCCTGGAGGAGCTTCGGGCGGACGGCCACCTGGCCTACGTGGTCGGCGGGTCGTTGCGTGACCTCCTGCTCGATCGCCCCCCGGCCGACTGGGACGTGGCCACCGACGCGCTCCCCGCGCAGGTGACGGCCCGCTTCCCCGGCAGCCGCGAGGTCGCCCGTTACGGCACCGTGCTGGTCCCCGTCGCGACCGGCCAGGACGCGGTGGAGGTGACGACCTTCCGCCGCGACCACCGCTACGGCGACCACCGGCGCCCCGACCGGGTGACGTTCACGACGAGTCTCACCGAGGACCTCGCCCGGCGTGACTTCACCATCAATGCCATGGCCTACGGACCGGAGGGCCTGGTCGACCCGCACGACGGGCGCACGGACCTGGCGCGGCGCCTCGTCCGCGCGGTGGGCGACCCGGCCGTCCGCTTCGACGAGGACGCGCTGCGCCTCCTGCGGGCGGTCCGGCTGGCGGCCATCCTGGGCTTCGAGCTGGAGCCGGTCACGCGCCGCGAGATCGGGCGGGCCGCGCCCCTGCTGCGCCACGTCTCGGCCGAGCGGCGGGGCCGCGAGCTGCAGCGGCTGCTGGCGGCGGACCCGCCGTCACGGGGGCTGCGCCTGCTCGATGAGACGGGCCTGCTCGAGGCACTGTCGCCCGACCTGGCCGCGCAGCGGGGGGTGCCGCAGGCGAAGGTGCCGGGCGACGACCTGTGGGCCCACACGCTGCGCACCGTGGACGCCGCGGCGGTGCTCGCGCCGGGGGACGAGACGCTGCTCCTCGCCGCCCTGCTGCACGACATCGGCAAGCCGTCGACCCAGGCGGAGGGCCACTTCCACGAGCACGAGGTGGTGGGCGCCGCGCTCGCCGCGCGCTGGCTGCGCAGCCTGGGCCTGCCGCGACGCGAGATCGACCCGGTGGTGCTCCTGGTGCGCTGGCACATGTTCCACTACGAGCCCCGCTGGAGCGACGCGGCCGTGCGCCGGTTCATCCGCCGCATCGGCACGACGGCGCTGCCGCAGCTGATGCTGCTACGGCGGGCGGACGCGATCGGCAGCGGCGAAGCGCCCCAGCGCGATCCCACCGCCGAGCTCCAGGCACGGGCGGCGGCCCAGCTGGAGGCTCGCGTGCCGCTCAGCCTGGCCGACCTGGCCGTGGACGGGGACGATCTGCGCCTCGAGCTCGGCCTGCCACCGGGCCCGGCCCTGGGCCGGCTGCTCGGGCGGCTGCTCGCGTCGGTGCTGGCGGATCCGAGCCGCAACACACGGGCCACGCTCCTCGCCGACGCCCGTGCCTGGACGCACGGCTCATGATCGAGATCCTCCTCCAGGCCGAGCGCGAGCTGACCATGGACCGCCTCGACCAGGCCGAACGCCTGTACTGGCAGGCCATCGAGGTCGATCCCCGCAATGCCATCGCCGTGGTGGGCCTGGCACGCGTGGCGATCGAGCGCGGCGACGACCGCACCGCGTACGCTTTCGCCGTGCAGGCGTTGGGGATCGATCCCGAGGACGCGGTGGCGCTGCGGCTCGAGGCGCGCCTGGCCGAGGTCATGGCGGCGCGGGGCGAGCCGGTCCATCGGCCGGCCTTCGCCGTGGCGGCAAGCGAGGCGGCAAGCGCCAGGACCCGCGCGCGCATCGAGGCCGCCGAGGGCACCCTGGCCCAGCCCTCACCCGACCTCACACCCGCCGCGACCGAGCCGGCCGGAGGCCCCGCGCCGCCTCCGGGACGCCGCCGCGGCCTCTTCCGCCGCTTCCTCGACCACTGATGCACGTCCTCGTCACCGGCGGGGCGGGCTACGTCGGCAGCGTGTCCGTGGAACGGCTGCTGGAGGCGGGCCACGAGGTCACCGTGCTCGACTCGCTGGTCACCGGCCACGCTCTGGCCGTCCCGCCGGAGGCCGAGCTGGTGGTCGGCAGCGTCGGCGACCCGGCGGCGGTCGTGGCCCTCCTGCTGGTCCGCGGGATCGACGCGGTCCTCCACTGCGCGGCGCGCTCCCAGGTCGGCGAGTCCATGCGCGACCCGGCCCTCTACTACCACGAGAACGTCGTGGGCGGCATCGCCCTCCTGGAGGCCATGCGCGAGGCGGGCCTGCGGCGGCTGGTCTTCAGCTCGACCGCGGCGGTCTACGGCCTGCCCGAGACGATCCCCGTGGCCGAGGACGCGCCGCTGCGGCCGCTCAACCCGTACGGGGCCACGAAGCTGGCCTTCGAGAGTGCCCTGACCTGGTACGGCGCGGCGTACGGCCTGCGCTCGGTCTCGCTGCGCTACTTCAACGTGGCCGGGGCGACCGCCGCGCACGGCGAGGACCACCGGCCGGAGACACACCTCGTGCCCAACCTCCTGACGGCCGTGCGGAGCGGCCGTCCCATGACCGTCATGGGCGACGACTACCCCACCCGCGACGGGACGTGCGTGCGCGACTACATCCACGTGGAGGATCTCGCCGACGCCCACCTGGCCGCCCTCGAGCTGACGGCGGACGGCGGCTCCGGGGTCGAGATCTGCAACCTTGGCTCGGGGGCCGGCTTCACCGTGCGGGAGGTGCTCGACGCGGTCGGGGCGACCACCGGTCACCCGGTGCCGCACGTCGTCGGGGCCCGTCGGCCGGGCGATCCACCGGCCCTCGTGGCCTCCAACAGCCGCGCGGCGGAGGTCCTGGGCTGGCTGCCTCGCCGAGGCACCCTGGCGGCCATGCTCGGCTCGGCGTGGGCCTGGCGGGAGGCCCATCCACAGGGCTACGAGGCGGTGATCGCTCCCGAGGCCTGAGCCTCGGTCTCCGACGCGGCCGGCTCGTCGGCACCGGCCCAGTGGTCGCTCACCGGCCAGACCAGCCACCCGCCGATGAGCATCGTGCCGAACAGCGTGGCGATGGCCAGCTGGTAGGCGGCATTGCCGAGGGTGGCCAGGAAGGTCGCCACGACCAGCCCGTACAGGAGCTGGCCGACCACCTGCGAGGCCTTGCCCACGAGCCCGTAGAGGCCGAAGAACTCGCCCAGCTGGGCGTGCGGCGAGAGCCGGATCATGAGGACGCGGTCGGCCACCTGGACGCCGCCGAGGCCGCTCCCCAGGATGGCGCCGGCGACCAGGAAGACGGCCACGCTCGTGCCGAACGAGGGCATCGAGAGCGAGGCGGCCCCGAGCGCCAGGCCGACCGCCCAGGAGGCGAGCACCACCAGCAGGGTCCGCTTGGGGCCGATGCGATCGACCAGCCGGCCCCAGCCCAGGCTGGCCAGCACCGCCACGATGGTCAGCAGCAGCAGCACGAGGTTGGCCTGCTTCTCGGTCAGGCCGATGGCCCGCACGGCGAAGACGCTCATGACCACGATCACCGTGTTGACGGCATCCGAATAGAAGAAACGGCCCAGCAGGAAGCGGCCCAGGCCGGGCACCGCGCGGGTGTCATCGATGGTGCGCGCCACCTGGCGCCACGAGGCGGCGACGTCGGTCACGCGGAAGCGGTAGCCGGGTGTGGCACGCTCGCGCACGGCCAGGAAGATGGGCACGGCGAAGACGGCGAAGAGGATCGCCTGAAGGGGGAAAGCGCCCTCCAGCGGCAGCGGCAGCAGCAGGAGCAGGAGCGCGATGAAGATCGTGCCCAGGTAGCCGATGGAGACCCCGAACCCCGAGAGGCCGCCCCGGGCCTCGGGACGGCTGACGGTCTTGAGGGTCGCGTCGTAGTAGATGAGCGCCGCCTGGTAGCCGAAGTTGGCCAGCACGAACAGCACGATCCCCAGGGCCGCCGAGCCGGCCCCGATGAAGGCGCTCGGCACGATGCACAGGACGGTGAAGACGAGGAGGTACGGCAGGCGGCGACCGCCCCGGTCGCTGACCGCCCCCAGGATCGGCGAGACGAGGGCGTTGAGCCCGACGCTGCCGAGGATGGCGATGCTCTGCCACAGCTGGCCCTGCGCCTGGCCCAGCCGCGCCGGGTCGGTCAGCCACAGGCCGAAGGCGTACGACACCACGGCGTAGCTGAAGATCGTGTTGGCGAAGTCGTAGAGGGCCCAGCTGACGGGCACCCGGGCCCGGCCGGACGGCGTGGCCGCAGCCAGCAGGCCGCCCCAGGCGCGAGGATCCCACCAGGCACGACCGGTCGCGGGCTCCGTCGTGGGCTGGGCGGCGACCATGGCCGGGATGATACCGAGCGCTCCAACGGCGGCGAGCGTACGATGCCCGACGTGCCCGATCCCCGTCCGCGGCCCACTCCGGCCGCCGCCGCCTACCCCGCCCACCTGCTCGACTGGCGGCCGCAGCAGGCCCGCCGGCCGCACGTCCTGCCGACGATCACCGACCCCATCGTGGAGCCGGCGTGGGACGGCATGCAGGTCCTGGCCCATTTCGACCTGGAACGCGGTGAGGTCGACCGGCCCTGGTTGCGCCTGATCGACGAGGACGGCGACGACCTGGCCGTGGCCTATGAGGAGGTCGCGGCGGAGCTCCGGCGGGCCGTCCTGGCGGTCGACGCGGTGATCGACGGCTGGCTCACCACGCAGGCCACGCGCAGCGGCGAGGGCGCCCTGATCACGCCCGTCCTCAAGCCGTCGGCCGTCTCCCTCCTCACCGGCCGGCCGGGCACCCTCATGCCGGCCCAGCTGCCGAAGTCCACCGAGGCCCCCGTCATGGCCTTCGTCGCCGTCGACCTCCTGCGGGTCGACGGGCAGGACCTCCTGAGCGTGCCGCTGCTCGAGCGCAAGCGCCTCCTGGAGGGCGTGGTGCGGCCGTCCACGCTCGTGCGCGTGTCGCCGTTCACCCGTCCGCCGCTCAGCCAATGGCTGGCGACGTGGAAGGCCTCCGGCTTCACCGGCGCGATCCTCAAGGCCGCCAACGGGTCCTATGAGCCGGGCAGCGTGGCGCGTGACTGGGCCTACGTGGCGGCCCCGGAGGGACGGCAGCGCTGAGCGAGCCGACACCCCGGCCGGCCGGGCGACCCTCGCCGCTGCCGATCGCCGTTCGTCGTGCTCGACCATCCGACAAGGCGGCCGTGCTCGCCTTCGCCACCCACACGTGGGACGGCTGGGACTACGTGCCCCAGGTGTGGGATGCGTGGCTGACCGCCCCCGACGGGATCCTGCTGGTGGCCTGCGCCGCGGGTGCGGCGACGGGCGCCGACGGGACACCGATCGCGGCCGGCCAGCCCGTGGCCATGTCGCGCCTCGCCCTGCTGGCGCCCGGGGAGGGCTGGGTCGAGGGCATCCGCGTCGACCCGGCGGTGCGCGGCCGGGAGGTGGCCACCAACCTGCAGGTCGCCGAGCTGGCCTGGGCCACGGCCCACCACGTCCGCGTCGTGCGCTACACCACCGGCCAGGACAACGAGGCGTCCCACCGGCTCGGCGCGCGGCATGGCTTCGTGCGCCAGGCCGACCGTCGCTCCTACGGGCCCCGACGCGACACTGGCTCGGACGAGATGCCGACCCCCGACGCATCCGCGCTGCGGAGGCTGGATGCGGACGTCCCCGCCGCCGAGGTCGAGCGGTGGTGGTGCCTCGTCGCCGACGACCCGACGTTCGCCGCCGGCGACCACCTCTACGAACCCCGCGGATGGGCCTTCCAGACCCTCGACACCGATCGCTTCGCGGCCCACGTGCGGCGAGGCGAGGTCGGCCTGGCCCGCGACGGCCGTGCCCTTGTCGTGACCTCGGAAGGCGACGACGAGGCACCGGAGGTGGCCCTGCTGGCGGGCGACGGCCGTTCCGCCCTCACGCTCCTTGACGACCTGCGCCGCGCGGCGGGCCGGGCGCCCCGGCCGCGTCTGCCCGACCCCGATCCGCCGATGCTGCGGGGCGGGGTCGCCGAGCGGTGGGCGGCCGACGGCTTCCCCGCCCACGACCACCCGCTGCACATCCTGGCCAGGACCATGGACGCACCGCTGCCCCACGCGGAGCCGCCCGGTGTCCTCGCGCTGGTCGATCCGCCGCGGCCGGTCGCCCACCCGCCGGTCCTGTGACGGCCGGGGCCTCGCCCGACCCGGTGGTCCCGGCTGTTAAGGTTGGGCGGATGGCACGTGCGACCCTGCCGAAGGCCTTGCGCGTCGAGGTCGAACGGTTGGGCAAGGCCGATCTGATGGTCGGCATCCCCAGCTTCAAGAACGCCGCCACGATCGGCTACGTCGCGCGGGCGTCGCAGGCCGGCCTGGTGCAGTACTTCCCCGACCTGCGGCCGGTGCTGGCCAACGCCGACGCCGGCTCGCCCGACGGCACCCAGCGGGTCGTGGTGGAGACCGAGCCGCCCGATTACATCGAGCGGATCCTGCTCGTCCGACCACGCAACCGCCTGCAGCGGATCAGCCTGACCTATCCGCCGGTGGACGGCGTGGGCGGCAAGGGCGCCGCCCTGCTGACCATCTTCCGCATCGCCCACGCCCTTGACGTGGACGCGCTGGTGGTGGTCGACTCCGACCTGCGCTCGATCGTGCCCGAGTGGATCGAGTTGCTCGCCGGCCCCATCCTGAAGGGTGGCTTCGACTTCGTGGCGCCGCTCTACAGCCGCTACAAGTGGGACGGCACGATCACCAACACGGTCACCTATCCCTTGACGCGCGCGCTCTACGGCCTGCGCATCCGGCAGCCCATCGGCGGCGACTTCGGGGTCAGCGGCGACCTCATCGCCCACTACCTCGAGCAGGACGACTGGACGCCCGACGTCAGCCGCTTCGGCATCGACATCTGGATGACCACGACGGCCATCGCCGGCGGGTTCGCCGTGTGCCAGACGCGCCTGGGGGCCAAGGTCCACGACCCCAAGGATCCCGGCGCGGACCTGGGCCCCATGTTCAGCCAGGTCGTGGCCACCATCCTGCGCCTGACGTCTCGCCATGCCGACCGCTGGCTGCCCGTGCAGGGCTCGCACGACGTGCCGGCGTACGGCTTCGAGCGGGTCATCGACCCGCCCCCGCTGGCGGTCGACGTGCGGCGTCTGCTCGACGAGTTCGGGCGGGGCCGCCACGCCATGGCCGAGGCCTGGAGCCAGGCGCTGGACCCCGAGACCCGGGCCCTGGTGGACGGGCTCGCCACGCAGGCCGGCGAGCTCGCCGCGCGCCTGCCGACGGGCGACCCGATGGCCGCCCCGGCCGATTTCGCCTTCCCCGACGAGACGTGGGCCCGTGTCATCTACGACGTCGTCCTGGCCTCGCGCCGACCGGCCGTCGCGCTGGACCGCCTGGTGGCGGCCCTCGTGCCCATCTACTTCGGCCGCGTCGCCAGCCTCATCCTGGAGACGCGCGACCTGACGACCGATGAGGCGGAGGCGTTCGTGGAGCGCCAGGCGCGCGCCTTCGAGTTGCTCAAGCCCTCGTTCGCGGCGCGCTGGACGGCCGCGGCCGCGCCGGCCGCCACGCCCTCGCCGGCCCGGCCGGCGCGCCGCCCGGCCCGCCGCGCATGACGCCAGGCGGCCGGGAGGACGGCCCTGCGCGCATCCTCCTGCCGCTGGCCAACCCGCGCACGGCGGCCGACCTGGTGCGGATCGGCGCCGCGCTGCTGCGCCATGGCGGCAGCCTCACCGCCCTCTCGATCGTGGAGGTCCCCGAGGGCATGCCCCTCAGCGAAGGCGCCACCCGGGCACGGCAGGCCCGCCGCCTCCTGCAGCGCGTCCTCGAGTTCACGCCCGAGGGCGTGGAGCTCCACACGATGGTCCGCATCGGTCGTCGCGCCGCCGAGGGCATCGTGGAGGCGGCCGCCGAGGAGGATGCCGACCTGGTCATCTTCGGCTGGGGCGGACGCTCGTCGGGGGCCGCCGTCTTCAGCCCCACGATCGACGAGGTCGTGCGCGACGCCCCCTGCGACATCGCGGTCGTCAAGCAGCGCGGCATCGCCAGCGTGGCGCGCATCCTCGTACCCGTTCGGGGCGGCCCGCACGCGGAGCTGGCCATGCGCTTCGCCGGCGCCCTCGGTCGATCCTTCGGGGCCGAGGTGGCCGTCCTCCACGTCGTGCCGCCCGACCTGGCCGCCGACGACCGGGCCCGCACCGAGCGTGCGCTGGCCGCCTTCGTGCGCCGTCACGCGCGGGGCGCCACGCCGCGGCTGGTGGACGGCGGCAGCATCGCCCAGGCGATCCTTCGCGAGGCCGAGTCGGCCCAGGTCCTGATCATGGGCGCGACCGGGGCCGCCCAGGGCGTGGAGCCCGGCGGCTCGGCGTCGGGCGGCCTGTTCGGGGCCCTGCCGGAGACGGTCGCCCAGCAGGCCCGGCCGACGGTCATCGTGGTCAAGACGCGAGAGCCGCTCAGCCCGGCCACGTTCGAGGCACGGGCCCGGCAGGCCGAGACGCTCGAGGCCGCCGAGCGCGCGGCGGCCGCCTCGCGCTCCATCCCCATGCGCGTCGACCGCTGGTTCGCCGAATCCAACTTCGGCCACGTCGAGTTCGCCGACCTCGACCGGCTCGTCGAGCTGAAGCATCACCGGGGCGTGACCATCAGCCTGGTCATCCCCACCCTCAACGAGGCGGCGACCATCGGGCCGATCGTCCACCAGGCGCGGCGCTTCCTGATGGAGCGCGTCGCGCTGCTCGACGAGCTGCTGGTCATCGACTCCGACTCGTCCGACGACACGCGGGTCATCGCCGAGGGCGAGGGCGCGCGCGTGGTCCTCCACCAGGACGTGCTGCCGCGGTACGGCAGCTACCGGGGCAAGGGCGAGGCCCTGTGGAAGAGCCTCTACGAGACCAGCGGCGACCTCGTCGCCTGGTGCGACGCGGACGTCCGTGAGTGGCATCCGCGGTTCGCCTACGGGACGCTGGGCCCCCTCCTGGCCGAGCCGCGCATCGGCTACGTCAAGGGCTACTACGAGCGCCCCATCGTGGAGGACGGGCGCCTCAAGGAGGGTGGCGGCGGGCGCGTCACGGAGCTCGTCGCGCGGCCGCTCATCAACCTCTTCTTCCCCGAGCTGTCGGGCATGATCCAGCCGCTCGCCGGGGAGTACGCCGGCCGCCGCGAGCACCTCGAGGCCATCCCCTTCTTCACCGGCTACGCGGTCGAGATGGGCCACCTTATCGACCTCTCGGAGCGCCTCGGCCTGGACGGCCTGGGCCAGGTGGACCTGGAGCGGCGGGTGCACCGCAACCAGGAGCTGGAGGGCCTCTCCCGCATGAGCTTCACCATCCTGCAGGCGGTCATGAAGCGCCTGGAGGAGCGGCATCGAGCGCGCCTGTTCGCCGAACTGGGCTCGACCATGAAGCTGCCGCGCTCCTCGCCGGGCCATCTTTCCCTCGAGGTCATCGACCTGGCCGACGCCGAGCGCCCGCCGATGCTGCGGCTACCGGAGTACGTGGCCCGCCGCGAGGCCGCAGCCGCCGCCCGACCGCCCGCGGCCGGCTGAGCCCGCCGTGCGCGTGCTCATCGCGCCCGACTCGTTCAAGGGCTCGCTCACGAGCGTGGCCGTGGCCCGCGCCCTGGCCGAGGGCTGGGGGCGCGCGCGGCCGGATGACGACCTGCACCTCGTGCCCCTCGCTGACGGCGGCGAGGGCACGCTCGACGCGCTCCTCGCAGCGGGCGGCTGGCAGGCCCTGCCGGCGGCCGCCCAGGATGCCCTGGGCCGTCCCGTGCAGGCGCGGTTCCTGCGCGACGACCGCGGCCTCGGCCGGGCCGTGGTGGAACTCGCCGCGGCGTCCGGCCTCTCTCTGGTGGCACCCGAGGATCGCGACGCCCTGGCCGCCTCCACGTTCGGCACCGGCCAGGTCCTGGCCGCGGCCATCGGCCTGGGCTGTCGCGAGATCCTGCTGGGGGTCGGCGGGTCGGCCACGACCGACGGTGGGGCGGGGCTGCTGACCGCGCTCGGCGCCCGCTTCCTGGACGCGGCCGGCACCGAGGTGCCGCCCGGCGGGGTGGGCCTCGAGCGCCTGGCCAGGGTCGACCTGGACGACCTGTCACCGGCCCTGGCCGAAGTGAGCCTCACGATCGCCTCGGACGTCAGCAACCCGCTGCTCGGCGAACACGGCGCGGCCGCCACCTACGGCCCGCAGAAGGGTGCCTCACCCGACGACGTGCGACGGCTGGACCGCGCGCTCACCCGCTACGCGGACGTGCTCGAGGCGACGACCGGCCGCGTCGTCCGCGACGTGCCGGGCGCCGGCGCGGCGGGCGGCACCACGGCCGGCCTGCTGGCCATCGCCGAGCGCTTCGCGAGCCTGGGGGTGCGGCCGGGGGTCGGCGAGGTCATGGGACTGGCGCGCTTCGAGGCTGCCCTCCACCACAGCGACCTGGTCCTGACCGGCGAAGGTCGAGTGGACGCCCAGACGCGCTTCGGCAAGACGGCCCAGGGCGTCGCCGAACGGGCCCGGGCGGCCGGCGTGCCCTGCCTTTGCTTCGGGGGTGGAGTCACACCCGAGGGCGCGGCGGTCCTCGCCGCGGCCGGCGCGATCGCCGTCCCGGTCGTGGAGGCCCCCACCTCCGTCGAGGCGGCGATGGCGGCCGGGCCGGGGCCCGTCGAGCGGGCCGCGGAGCGCACCGCCCGGCTCGTCGGCCTGGTGGGCCGGCTCGACCGGTGAGCCCGCGTCGGCGCGGCCGCCCCTGGCCTCTCGAACGGCGGCGCCCCGGCCTGATGGCCTTCGTCCTCGAGCGCCTGGCGGAGATGTACGGCACGCCGACCTGGGAGCCTCGACGCGACGGGACCTCCGAGCTCGTGCTCACGATCCTGAGCCAGCACACCAGCGACCTGAACGCCGAGCGTGCCTTCGACGAGCTGCGCCGGCGCTTCCCGACGTGGGACGCGGTGGAGACGGCGGACCCGGCCGACGTTGCCGCCGCCATCCGCAGCGGCGGCCTGGCCGTCCAGAAGGCGCCGCGGATCAGGGAGGCCCTCGCCGCCATCCGCGAGGCACGCGGCGACTACGATCTCGACTTCCTCGCCTCGTGGCCGGCGCTGGAGGCGCGCGACTGGCTGACCAGGATCCCGGGTATCGGACCCAAGACGGCGTCGGTCGTGCTGCTCTTCTGCTACGGCCTGCCGCTGATGCCGATCGACACCCACGTCGAACGGGTCAGCCGCCGCATCGGCCTCATCCGGCCCGCGGTCGACGTCACCCGCGCCCATGACGACGTGCTGGGCGACATCCCAGCGGAGCGGATCTACGAGGCGCACGTCAACCTCATCACCCACGGGCGCCGCACGTGCCACGCCCGAAACCCGGCCTGCGACCGGTGCCTCGTTGCGCCGCGCTGCCGCTACGTCGATCCGCGGGCTGCCTGAGGCGGACGGGCGCGAGGGGTCCCGGCGGCTGCGACGAGCCATGCCGCCACCGCCGCCAGGCCGGCGTCGTCACCGGTGCGGCCCAGGAGCTGGACGCCGAGCGGCAGGCCGTCGGGGTCGCGGGCGAGCGGCAGGGCGATGGCCGGCAGCCCGGCCAGCATCCCCGGCACGCTCATGCGGGGGTCGCCCGTCGCGCCCAGGCCCAGCGGCGCGACGCCGACCGCGCCGGGAGCCAGCAGCGCGTCGACCGTCTCCAGGGCTGCCGCCAGGCGCGTCGTGTAGTCACGGCGAAAGCGTCGCGCTCCCGCGAGCTCCGCCGCCGGGGTGGCCAGGCCCAGCCTGATGAGGTCGGCCAGGCGAGGTGGGTAGGCCGGCCCGACCGCCGCCAGGGCGCCGCCGTGGATGGCCGCCGCCTCCACCCGCAGGATTGTCGCGTGGGCGGCCAGCACCGCCTCCAGCGGCCGAGGCGCCGGGACCGGGACGATCGTGGCGCCGGCCCGGCGGGCGGTCTCGATGGCGGCCTCGACCGCCGTCCGCATGGGCGGGTCCGCCTCCTCGAGGAGCCACCCCGCGACGCCCAGCCGGGGCGCGGCCGGGCGGGCCGGAGACATGGGGGGACCACCGCTGGCCGCGTCGACGGCCGCGAGGGCAAGCTCCAGCGTCGCCGCCATGACCCCGACCCGATCGAAGGTCGGGCTGAGCAGCCGCACCCCGTCGCGGGAGATGCGGCCGGGGCTCGGCAGGACCGCCGCGAGGCCGCAGAACGAGGCGGGCCGCACGAGCGAGCCGGCGGTCTGGGTGCCCAGGGCCAGGTCGACCATCCCGGCCGCGACGGCCGCGGCCGACCCGGCGCTCGAGCCGCCCGCCGTCCGCCGCAGGTCCCACGGGTTGTGCGTCGGCGGCGGGTCGAAGTAGGCGAAGGCGGCCGTCGTCGTCTTGCCGATGACCACCGAGCCGGCCGCCCGAAGGCGGGCCACGACCGTCGCGTCGGTCAGGGCGGGGCGGGGATCGGTCACGGCCGGGGCGCCGCAGCGAGTCGGCAGGCCGGCCACCTCGATGATGTCCTTGACCCCCACGGTCGTCCCCCGCAACGGACGCGACAGGCCGCGGGCGTCCACGGCCCGCGCGTCGATCCGGGCCGCCTCGGCCGCCACGATCGCGAACGCGCCGATGGCCGCCTCGTCACGGCGGATGCGGCGGAGGGACCAGGCGACCGCGGCGATCGCCTCGGACGAAGGGTCATGCGGCTGGCTCACCAGCTGACTATCGTACGGACCGTGCCCTGCCGCGTGACCCGTTGATCGGAGCCGACCGTGACCGACCTTGAGCCGCTGATCGCCGCGTTCCTTGACGAGGAGTTCGAGGCCAACCCGGTGGCCGCCAGCGGCCTCGGCCTCACGGAGTTTGACGAGCGGCTGGACGACCTCACGGCAGGCGCCTTCGAGGCGCGCGACGCGGCGGCGGTGCGGTGGCTGGCCCGCCTGGACGACGTGGCCACGGCAGACCTCACGGCGGCCGGGGCCATCGATCGCGACCTCGTCCGGGCCGTCCTCCGCGGGCGGCTGATCCTGGCCGACTGGGCCAACTGGCGTCGCGACCCGCTGACCTACACCAACCCCATCGCCAACGGCCTGTTCGGCCTGTTCCTGCACCGTCTGCGGCCGGAGCCGGAACTCGCCTCGGCGGCCGTCGCCCGCCTGGAGCAGGCCCCGCGGGCCCTGGAGAACGGACGCGCGAACCTGCAGGCGACGATGGCCCATCCGCTCATCGTGCGCCGCGCGCTCGGCTCCGCCCGGGCCCTGGCGCGATACGTGCGCGACCTGCTGCCCGGCGAGGTCACCGACCCGGCCGACCGCGCCCGCATGGCCGCGGCCGGCGCGACCGCCGCCGTGGCCCTGGAGGCGTTCGCCGCGTTCCTGGAGGACCTGGCCGGCCGCGCGACGGGCACCTGGCAGCTCGGCGAGGAGCGCTACACGCGCCTGCTGCGCGAGCGCGAGGCGCTCGCCGACGATGCCCGCAGCCTGCGCGTCCGCGGCCAGGCGGAGTACGACCGGCTCGCCGCCGAGATGCGCGACCTGGCCCGCCGCAGCGCCGGCACCGATGACGTGGAAGGCCTGCTGGCCGCGGCCAACCGCGTCCATGCGCCGACGGAAGAGGCCATGCGCCAGCGCTACGAGGTCTGGACCGAGCGGGCCCGGACGTTCCTGGCCGACACCGGCCTCGTGACGCTGCCGCCGGGCGAGCGCTGCCTCGTCGAGCCGTCGCCGGTCTTCCAGCGGCCGGTCCTGGGCGTCGCGTCGTACAGCAGCCCGCCGGCCTTCAGCAGCAGCCTCCTGGGCCACTTCTTCGTGCCGTTCGCGCCCGATGGCACGCCGGCCGCGGAGATCCAGCAACGCCTGGAGCACAACAACGACGCCGAGATCCCCACCACGGCGGTCCACGAGGCCTATCCCGGCCACCACTGGCACCTCGTCATGCGCAAGGCGCAACCGAGCCGGGTCCGCCGGGTCTTCGGCACGCCCTACTTCACCGAGGGGTGGGCCCTCTACGCCGAGCGCGCGATGCGCGAGCAGCACTTCTTCGACGAGCCCATCCAGGAGCTCTTCCACCTCAACGCGACGCGCTTCCGGGCGGCCCGCATCGTGGTCGACACGAGCCTCCATTTGGGCGAGATGACGGAAGAAGAGGCCGTCGCGTTCATGGTCCACAAGGCGGCCATGCCCGAGCCCACGGCACGGGCGGAGGTGGGCCGCTACTGCGCCTGGCCGACGCAGGCCTCGTCGTACCTCACGGGCTGCCTGGAGATCCTGCGCATCCGCGACCGCTGGCTGGCGGCCCACGGCCATGCCGGACCGGCCGGCGCGGCGCCGATCCCGCTCCTGCGCGGATTCCACGACGCGCTGACCGGCTCGGGGGCCCTCCCCCTCGGCCTGGCCGAACGGGCCGTCCTGGGCGGCTGAGGGCCCGCCACCCGCTGCTATCCTCGGCGCGTGATGAACGCGCCCGGCCCGACGCGGATCCTGCTGGTCGACGACGATCCCAACCTCCTCGTCTTCCTGGCCGGGCAGCTGCGCTCGGACGGCTTCGAGGTCCACACCGCGCGCGATGGCCAGGAGGCGCTGCGCCGTCTCGAGGGGGCGTGGCCCGACCTCCTGCTCATCGACCTGCTGATGCCCCGCCTGGACGGGCTGTCGCTGGCTCGCCAGGTCAAGGCGCGGGCCGACCTGCCGATCATCGTGCTGTCCGCCATCGACGCCGGCGACAGCAAGGCCGAGGCGCTGGAGGAGGTCGCCGAGGACTACATCACGAAGCCCTTCCACTACCCGGAGCTGCGCGCGCGCATCACGCGCGTGCTGCGGCGCGTGGGCGACCGGGTGCCGTCCGGCCAGCTGGACCTGGGCGGCGGGGTCGTCCTTGACCTGCAGCGGCGGCGCCTGCTGGTGGACGACCAGGAAGTGCGCCTCACCCCGGTCGAGTCGCGCCTGCTGTACGCCCTGGCGGCCCACCTTGACACCGTCGTCAGCACCGAGACGCTGCTCGCCCGCGGCTGGTCGGACACCGAGGCGCCTGATCCCAGCTACGTGTGGGTCACGATGCGCCGCCTGCGGCGCAAGTTGGAGCGTGACCCCGACGCGCCCGTCTACCTGGAGACCGTGCGGGGCGTGGGCTACCGCCTGAACCGCGCCACGGCCGGCTGAGCAGCGATGCGGCGGCTCGCCCTGCGGTCGCGTCTGACCCTGACCCTGGCCGCCGCGGCGGTCGTCCCGGTGCTCGCCTTCAGCCTGCTGGTGCTGCTGATCCTGGACCAGAGCGTGGGCGACCGCCAGGTCGACGCCCTAGGGGCGGAGGCACAGCTGGCGGCCGGCCAGCTCGGCTCCAACCTTGATGCGAGCGCTGCGGCGCGGATCGCGGGCCTGACCGGCACCGGCGTCACGTTCTTCGATGCCCAGGGTCGCGTCCTCGCCAGCAGCGGTTCGGGGACGGGCCAGGTGCCGCCGCGGCCCCCGGCGGCTTCCGCGGCCGCGGCCGGATCCGGCGGTTCGACGATAAGCCGCACGAGCGGTGGCCTCGTCGTGGCCTACGCAGGCATCGGCGGGCCGCCGGCCCTGTTCGTCGTGGCCCTGAGCCAGCCGGCCGCCACCGGCCCGGCCCTCCTGGCCCCCCTGCTGGCGATCCTCGTCGCCACGCTCCTGCTGGCCGCCTTCCTCTCATTGGCCCTGGGCCGCAGCCTGATCCGCCCCCTGTCGGAACTTCGCGAGACCCTGGACCGGCTGCAGGCCGGCGATCTGCAGGCCCAGGTGCCCGTGGAGAGCGACGACGAACTCGGGCGCCTCGCGGCGAGCCACAACCGGCTGGCGGCGACGCTGGCCGGGCGCAACCGCGCCCTGGCCGTCGTCTCCCAGGCGTTCGCGCCACTCTCCCCGCAGGCGGGCGTGGCGTCCTTCTCGGCCGCCGCCGAGCGCGCCGCGGGGCAGGCCTTCGGCTTCACCGCCGTCAGCGTCCGGCTCGGCCAGCCACCCGACGCGACGCCGCCTGAGAAGGTGCCGGGCGAAGCCTTCGACGTCGAGGCGCCGCTGGCCATGGGCGACCAGGTGCTGGGCGCCATCCGGGGCACCCTGCCCCCGACCCGCGACTGGGGCGAGGCGGACCAGGACCTGCTGCGCGTGCTCGGCATCCAGCTCGCCGGGGCGGTCCGCAACGCCGAGCTCTTCGACGCCACGGCCGAGCTCGCGGAGCTCAAGAACGAGTTCCTGCGGGGCGTCAGCCACAACCTGCAGACGCCGCTGACATCGATCCGGGCCTTCGCCGGCCAGCTCGCCGACGAGACCGGCGACCAGCGCCTGGGCATCATCGTCGAGCAGTCCGAGCGCCTGTCGCGCCTCGTGGCCCAGCTGCTGACGGTGACCAAGATCGAGGCCGGCACGCTCAAGCCGCAGGTCGACGTCTTCCCCATGGGCGCCCTCGTCCGCCGCGCCTGGGAGAGCCTGGGCCACCCCACCAGCGATCTGGCCCTCGATGATGGGGCCACCGGCTGGCTCGCCGCGGCCGACCGCGACTGGGTCGAACAGGTGGTCTGGGCCCTCCTGGACAACGCCCTCCGCTACGGGGGCGGGGGTCCAGTGGAGGTGCGCCTCGCGCCGGTCGCCGACGCGGCGGGGGCGACGCGTCTTCACACCACGGTGCGCGACCACGGACCCGGGATCGCCCCGGAGGACCGGGAGCGCGCCTTCGAGCGGTTCACCCGACTGACGCCGGGCACGACCGAAGGCAGCGGCCTGGGCCTGAGCGTGGCCCGCGGCCTGGTCGAGGCGATGGGCGGGCGGCTGTGGCTGGCTGAGGTCGAGGGTCCCGGAGCCGCCTTCACCTTCAGCCTGCCCGCCGAGCACATCGGGGAGCCCTGACCGACCCCGGACACCACGACGCCGCGATCCGTGGACCGCGGCGCCGCAGGAGAGAGGAGGACCGACGCGGTGCGGGATGGGGGTCACATCCGCGTCTTGAGCCGTATCGTCGCGGCCGCCCCTGAAGGTATCCTGAATCAGCCGCGGCCGAACAGCGGGATCCGCGCCCCGTTGACCGCCGCCGCGCCGTCGGAGGCGAGGTAGGCCAGGACGTCGGCCAGCTCCTCGGGCGTCGTGTGCCCGGCGTTGCGCGGGCTGGGCTCCCGCTCCCGCTTGTGCTCGGCGTCGATGGTCCGCACGACGACGACGTTGACGGTGACGCCGGTGGCGGCCACCTCGCGGGCGAGCGTGCCAAGGAGGGCCTCCTCGGCCGCCTTGGCCACGCCGTAGGCGCCCATGCCGGCGCCAGGAGCGGCGGCGAAGGGGGACGACACTGCGGCGATGCGGCCCCACCCGCGGTCGACCATGCCCGGCACGACGAGTCGCACGACGTTGAAGGTCGTCCACAGGTGCTGATCCAGCATCCCGCGCAGCACGGCCGGGTCCAGGTCGGCCAGTGGCGTGCCGCCGGTCCAGCCGCCCACCAGGTGCAGCAGCACGTCGATGCGGCCGAAGCGCTCCGTCGCGGCGGACACGACCGCCCGCGCCCCCTCCGCCTTGAGCAGGTCGCCGACCGCGGCCATCCAGCGGTCGCGACCCACCCCGAGCGAGTCGCCGATCTCGGCCAGCTGGTCGCCGTCGCGCCCCGCCAGGGCCAGGCGGGCACCGCCGCCGGCGAAGAGCTTGGCGGCCGCCCGGCCCGCCGGACCGGCCGCTCCGGTGATGAGGACGACCGGCTCAGAGGGGGGCATCGATCGGCACCTCCTGTGTTTCGACGGCTCGCAGTCGCGCGGGCCGGATGAGCGGTTCGTCGGCCTGCTCGAGGGCCCGCTCGTCGATGAGGTGGCCCGACTTGCGCGCTTTCGTGCGCAGGTACTTCCGGTCGTACGGGTTGGCCGGGATGACCAGCGGCAGGCGCGCCGTGACGCGGATGCCCAGGGCCTGGAGGCCGGCGATCTTGCGCGGGTTGTTGGTCATCAGCTTGACCGACTTCACGCCGAGCGAGTCCAGCATGTGGGCGGCCACGCTGTAGTCGCGCTCGTCGTCGCGGAAGCCAAGGGCATGGTTGGCCTCGACCGTGTCCAGGCCGTGGTCCTGCAGCTCGTAGGCGCGGATCTTGTTGGCCAGGCCGATGCCACGTCCCTCCTGCCGCAGGTACAGCAGCACGCCGTAGGGCATCGCCGCGAGCTGGCGCAGGGCGGCCTGCAGCTGCTCGCGGCAGTCGCAGCGCAGCGACCCGATGGCATCGCCGGTGAGGCATTCGGAGTGGATCCGCAGCGGCACATCCTGGCCGTCGATGGCGTCGTCGCCGTGGACGAAGGCGGCGTGCTCCTTGCCGTCGGGCTGGTCGGAGAAGGCGACCACGTGGAACGCCCCGAAACGCGTCGGCAGGTTCGCCGTGGCGGCGATCCGCACGCACACGTGCTGGGCTCCGTAACCATCACACGCATGCGCGCCGTCGCGCTCCAGCAAAGCATCGAACTTCGGTTGGGCCATACCAGCGACTCCGTCCAGATCGCGTCGTCGGATCCGTCCCCTGCCGCCCGATGATGCGCCGCGCAGCGGGTTCGTGCCACCGGCCGCCATTTCATGGGTCGCGTCGCATCCCATGGCCCATTGGACGCGCCATCACGGTCGCGCCGTAAGGTCGGACTGCCTGGGGGATATCAGACGGGGCCGGTCATCGACCGGCCCCGTCCCTTTGTTCAGGCGGGCGCCGGAGCCAGGACACCGAGCGGCATCGGCGCCGGGGGGCCGGAGACGACGCGCACCGACCCCACACCACCTTCGACGGCGATGTCCACGCGGTTGGGACAGGTGGCGTAGTCGAGCGACTGGTAGAGGTCGCCGATGCGCGGGAAGCGCGCCTCGTCGATCTCCCGTGTGCCGAGCGCGACCCTTGTCATGATTCGCGCAGCGACCCCTTGCGGGACCTCGAGGATCAGCGAAGCGACGCCGGCCCGGGCATGGACGGTGGTGGCGCCCGCGGCATACGGCAGCAGGACCCGTGTCTCGCTCGCACCGGTCTGGAGGTCCAGGCTGCGTACGTGC
>DATBOX010000087.1:0-3795 GCA_036561685.1 Candidatus Limnocylindrales bacterium
CTGTCGCCCATGCCCCGCCGACGGCCGTCAAGCCGCTCCTGGCACGCCCTCGTCCTGCTCCCGGTGCTGCTGAGCGGGCTCGTGACGGGCGCTGCGGCCAGATCGAGCCCGGCGACGCCACAGGCTCCCGCCGCCGACGCCCTGCTGGCTTCCCTCAGCCGGACCACCACGCCGCCGACCCAGGTCACCATCGACCGGGTGGCAGGTGCGGACCGGTACGCCACGGCCGTAGCGGTGTCGCAGCGCCTCTACCCGGGAGGCGGGGCACCCGTCGTCTTCCTGGCCTCGGGCACGGGTTTCGCCGACGCGGCCTCGGCCGCGCCGGTCGCCGCGCACGAGCACGGGGTGATCCTGCTGACGCCGGCCGACGCGCTGCCCGACGTCGTGGCAGCGGAGCTGACGCGACTGGCGCCGCAGCGTCTCGTGGTCGTGGGCGGCACGGCATCGGTCGGTGATGGCGTCCTGGCGGCCGCCGGCAGGGCCGCGAGCGTCACCCCGGAACGGATCGCCGGCCCCGATCGATACGCCACCTCGATCGCCCTGGTGCAGGATGCCTTTCCGGCCGGACCGGTCGACACGCTCTTCATGGCGGCGGGGACGGCGTTCCCGGACGCGCTCTCGTCGGCCCCGGCGGCCAGCGTGGCGGGGGATCCGCTGCTGCTCACTCGGCCCGACGGCGTGGCCGACGCCGAAGCCGCCGAGATCACCAGCCTCGCCCCGGCGCACGTCGTGATCGTGGGTGGCACCGCCGCGGTCAGCGCCGCCGTGGCGACCGCCGTGGCCAAGCTGGGCCCGACCGTGGAACGCGTGGCCGGGCTCGACCGGTACGGCACGGCGGCGGCGGTCGCCGCGCGCTTCATGCCGACCGCCACGGCCGCCGTCCTGGCCAGCGGCCTGGACTTCCCCGACGCCCTGTCCGCGGGACCACTGGCGGCCTCCCTGGACGCCCCCATGCTGCTCGTCCAACCCGACGTGACCCCCGTGGCCGTCGCCACGCGGAACGCCGTCACCGCGGCCCGACCCGCCACGCTCGTGGCCATCGGTGGCCAGGTCTCGGTGCGGGATGCGGTCGTCAACGAGCTCGCCGCCTGGTCGGAAGGGCAGCTCGTCGTGCCCCCTCCGGGTCCGGACTACCCCGCGGGGGCCACGCTGTACCACAACTACCAGCGCATGGAGGTCGACATCGACGCCGTGCAGGCGGCGTACCCCGACCTCGTGAAGGTCTTCTCGATCGGCAAGAGCTACCAGGGGCGCGACATCTGGGCGGCCGAGATCAGCGGCAACGTGAACGATCCGGTGGCCAAGCCGGAGGTCCTCATCGACGGGCTCCACCACTCGCTGGAGCACCTGGCCCTGGAGCAGACCCTCTACGCCCTGCACATGCTGACGCACGACTACTCGACCGACCCGGCGGTCCGAAGCCTCGTTGATACCCGCCGGATCTGGATCATCTTCGCGGTCAACCCCGACGGCCTGGTCTACGACCTCTCCGGCAGCCCATACCACGAGTGGCGCAAGAACCGCCAGCCCAACATGGGTAGCTCGGCCGTCGGCACCGACATCAACCGCAACTACGCGTACCGCTGGGGTTGCTGCGGCGGCTCATCGGGCTCGGCGGCGGCGTGGAACTACCGCGGCAAGGCCGCCTTCAGCACGCCCGAGGCGCAGGCCGTTCGCGACTTCGTGCTGAGCCGCGTGGTCAACGGCGTCGAGCAGATCAAGACCCACGTGACCTTCCACACCGACGGGCAGCTGATCCTGTGGCCCTACGGCTACACCAAGACGGACATCCCGTCAGACATGACGGCCGACGACCACGCCACGTTCGTGGCCATGGGCAAGGCGATGGCCAGGACCAACGGCTACAAGCCCGAGCAGTCGAGCGACCTGTACATCACCGACGGCGACGAGATCGACTGGATGTACGGCGTCGAGCACATCTTCTCGTTCACCTTCGAGCTGTACCCCTCGGCCGGTGCCGACTCAGCCCCCGTCTACTCCCCGGAGAGCGTGATCGCGCCCCAGACCGCCCGCAACCGGGCGGCGATCCTGTACCTCATCAACGCGGCAGCCTGCCCGTACGCGGCAATCGGCAAGGCCGCGCAGTACTGCCCGTAAGGGGATCTTGTCCGGGGAAACGGAACGGACCGCCTGGGGGACAAGAGTTCCGACTCCGTGACCCTCCGGCATCCCGCCGTAGGTCCTCGCGCCGTCGGATGCAGTCCGATCAGTGGCGGTCCGTTCGCAGGCACAGGATGAACGGGCGGCCCGATGTCGGGGACGGGCCGAAGGTCACGTCCGACGGGTCGAAGGTCCCCCTGGCGCCCGCAGCCGCGATCACGCGGCGGACCTCGCCGTCGCGGTCGGCGCCTAGAGCTGGATCACCGACAGGATGTTGCCGGCCGGATCCTTGAACCACGCGATCGGCGGCGGGTAGGCCCGGGCGATGCCTCGCTCGTCCTGGCCGGCGCCCTCGTAGCGTTCGAACACGATGCCAGCCCGGGCCAAGCCGTCCACGGCGGCGTCGATGTCGGCGACCGGCAGGTTCAAGACCGTGAACGTGGCGGCCTGATGGTCGGGCTTGGGATAGATGATGACCCGTCCGCCTCCAGCGAGGTCCAGGGTCAGCATGCCGTTCGCCTCGGTCACGTCAAGCCCGAGCGTGTCGGCGTAGAAGGCCCTGGCCTTGGGGATGTCGTTCGTGGAGAAGCCGGAGAAGCCGTGACTGTCGCGAAGCATGGCGTTCCCTTCCAGCGGTTGCGCCAAGCGTAGTCCACGACTGCCTTGAGGGTGGCTGAGGCTCCACACGCCTCCTCTGGCCGGTAGGATGGGGTGGTGAGGCGCATCCCGTCACTGCCGCGGCAGATCGCCGGCCTCGCCGTCCCGCAGGACCCCATCTCGACAAGCACGTGGCAGTGGGCCCACCGGAGCCTGCCGGACTACCTGCTGGCGCACTCGGTGCGGTCGTACTGCTGGGGTGCCACGCTCGCCGCAGGGGAGGGATGGGCCTTCGACGGCCAGGTCCTGTGGACCGCCTCGCTCATGCACGACATCGGCCTGGCCCGCATCCCGCGCAACCGTCGGTGCTTCGAGGTGGAAGGCGCCGAGATCGCCCGCCGCTTCCTGGAGCGGGAGGGGATGGCGCCCGCGACGGCCGATCGGGTCGCCACCGCGATCGTCCTCCACATGCAGCCAGCGGTGACCGTGGCCGATGGCGTCGAGGCCGTGCTGCTGGACCGGGCGACAGGGCTGGATGTGCGCGGCGACGGCTTCGACCTCGTCGACGCCGCCCGCCCTGGCGTCGTGCGGCAGTTCCCCCGTCGCGCCTTCGACCGCTACTTCCTGGCCGCCATCGCCCACGAGGCCGAGCTGCGTCCGACGTGCCAGAGCGCCTGGCTGCTCCACCAGACGGGGCTTGCCGAGTGGATGGCCCGATCGCCGTGGGTCAGCGAAGCGACGGACCGCTTCGCCGCGCACGTCTGAGCGCGCCCCCGCGGCACCCTGACGGCTACGATGCCATCGATGGACGTGGGCACCACGATGGCCGCCTGGCAGGAGTTCTTCGTGGTCGTCGCCGGGGCGGCCGCCGTGCTGCTGGGGCTGGTCTTCGTCGGCGAATCGATCCAGGCTGCGGGCGCCGCAGGGGCCGGCCACCACTGGGACCTCGCCTTCTCGTCGGCGACCAGCCTCTTCTACGCCCTTGTGACGGCCCTCATCATGCTGATCCCGGAAGGACGGCCCGTGGCGTCGGGCATCCTCGTCATCGTCTTCGGCGGCCTCGGCTTCGGGTCGTCC
>DATBOX010000088.1:0-7436 GCA_036561685.1 Candidatus Limnocylindrales bacterium
CGGCATGGCGGGTGCGGCGAGCGAGCTCGGGATCGAGCTGTTCGTACTTGATGACGGGTGGTTCGGCGCCCGCGACGACGACACCTCATCGCTCGGCGACTGGACGGTCGATCGGCGCAAGCTGCCCCACGGCCTGGACCACCTGGCCCGCACGGTCCAGGCGCTCGGCATGTCGTTCGGCCTGTGGATCGAGCCCGAGATGGTCAGCCCGCGCAGCCGCCTCTTCGAGCAGCATCCCGACTGGGCCATCGGCGTGCCGGGCCGCCCGCGGACCGAGTCGCGTCAGCAGCTCGTCCTGGACATGGGCAACCCGACGGTCGTCGACCACCTCGCCGCCACACTCGGAGACGTGCTCGGCAGCGCCCCGATCGCCTACGTCAAATGGGACATGAACCGCAACATCACCGAGATGTACGGGCGGACGCTGCCGCCCGACCGCCAGGGCGAGGCGTTCCATCGCTACATGCTCGGCGTCTACGACCTGTACGACCGACTCACCTCGCGCTTCCCGGCCATCCTCTTCGAGTCCTGCGCGGGCGGCGGGGGGCGCTTCGACCCGGGCATGCTGGCCTTCGCCCCGCAGGCCTGGACGAGCGATGACACGGACGCGTTCGAGCGCCTGCGCATCCAGTGGGGCACGTCGCTGGTCTATCCCCTCAGCTCGATGGCCGCCCACGTGACCGACGTGCCCAACCAGCAGGTCGGACGGGATGTGCCGCTCGCGACCCGGGCCGCGGTCGCCTTCTTCGGGGTCTTCGGCTACGAGCTGGACCCCACTGCGCTCACGCCCGCGGAACGCGCCGCGGTGGCGGACCAGGTCGCGTTCTACAAGCGGCACCGGAGCCTCTTCCAGCGCGGCCGCTTCGTCCGCCTGCATGGCCCGTTCGAGGGCGACGGCAACGAGACCGCCTGGATGGTCGTGGCGCCCGACGCCAGCCGTGCGATCGTCGGCCTTTATCGCGGCCTGAACCACCCCGAGCCGGGGCCGCGGTGGCTGCGGCTTCGATCCCTGGACCCCGACGCCACGTACCAGGTCAGCCTCTGGCCGCCGGACGATGACGGCCTGAGCCGTCGCAACGCAGGATCGCGCGGCGGCGACGAGCTCATGGCCGCGGGCCTGCGCCTGGAGGCCGGCCGCGCGGAGATCGAGTCCCGCGGTGACCATTGGTCCCGGCTGTTCGTGCTGGACCGGGAGAGCGGTGGAGGGACGTCTACCACAGCGGCTGGCGCTGCTGACGGAGCACGTCGGCCGGGGTGAAGGGGGCGCGGATCAGCTCCGTTCGACCACCCTTCACCGCGACCTCGGCGGGCGTCGGATGGGAGAGGAAGAAGGGCATCGCCTCCGTGAAGCCGTAGGCGCCGGCGTCGAGGACGGCGATCACGTCACCCGGTTCGGGCCGCGGCAGGATCGCGTTCGGATCGAGCACGTCCAGGCCGGAGCAGAGGGGGCCCGCGACGCACACCGGCGAGGACCGCCCGGATGGTCGGCGGTCGGAGTACAGCAGCAGTCGGTGGGCCTGGCCCACGAGCGCCGGTCGGAGGAGGTGATGGATGCCACCATCGGTGATCGCCACCACCGCCCCGCCCACGGCCTTGACGTCCACCACGGTGGTCAGGTACGCGCCCGCTGGACCGACGAGGAACCGGCCGGGCTCCAGCAGCACGCGCAGGTCTCGCAGCAGCGGGTCCGCGCCCCAGGCGCGGTCGAGGGCGGCGAGGTGGTCGCCCAACGTGCGGAGGTCCAAGGACGCCTCACCGGCCTCATACGGGATGCCCAGGCCGCCGCCCACGTCGACCAGCCGCAACCGCGCCCCGACGGCCGCTGCGATCGCTCGCCCCTTCGCCACCGTGCTGGAGACGTGCGCGGCCAGCTGACCGGCTGCGAGGACGTTGGATGCCCCGAAGGCGTGGACCCCCAGCCAGTCGAGGTGCGACGACGCCGACGCCCGCCGGGCGCATGCCAGAGCGTCGGCCTCGTCCATGCCGAACTTGCCGGCGCCGTCGTCGCCCACGAGTCGGACCCGCTCCGGGCGCGTCCGACCATCGACCGCCAGGCGGACGAGGACCGGTACCCGCCGGCCCGTCGCCGTGGCGAACCGCTCCAGCCGCGCCAGCTCCCCCGACGACTCGACGGTCACCGCGCGCAGGCCGAGGTGGACGGCCCGCTGCAGCTCGGCATCGCGCTTGCCGGGTCCCGTGAAGACCACGCGATCGACCCGGAAGCCCGCCCGGAGGGCCGTTTCCAGCTCCCCCTCCGAGGCCACGTCCGCCCCCAGCCCGAGCCCGGCCAGGTGCCCGGCGACCGCCAGGGCCGGATTGGCCTTGAGGGCGAAGGCGAGGTCCCAGCGGTCGGGCAGGATGGCCCGCAGCGCGGCCGCGCGGCGATCGACGACCTCCAGGTCGTAGACGTAGCAAGGCGTGCCGAAGCGGGCCGCAAGCTGGCGCGGGTCCATCCCGGCGATGGTCGAGCCCTCAGCGATCTCGTCGCCGGCTGGTGGCCTGCGCGGTCGAAGTGGGGCGTCGGCGGCGGTCACCGAAGCGCCCCTTCGAGGGCCACGCGGGCATCGGTGCCCGGATCGCGGTACTTCACCAGCAGGGCGGTCGCCACGGCGAGGCCGTACCGTTCCCCGAATGAGCCGCTCACGGCCCGCGCCCCCGGCACCACGACGGCGTTGGCCGGGACGGCGAGTGGTGCCTCGGGCGACCCCTCCAGCACGCGCTCGTCCACCAGGTCGTGGACCCGGCTCGTGCCCGTCAGCGTGACGCCCGCCGCGATGACCGCGCCGCCGTGGACCAGCACACCCTCCAGGAGGACCGAGCCCGCGCCCACAAAGGCGTCGTCCTCCACGATGACGGGCCGCGCGCCGGGTGGCTCCAGCACCCCACCGATCTGCGCCCCGGCCGCGAGGTGGACCCGGTCGCCGATCTGGGCGCAGGAACCGACCAGGACGTGTGAGTCGATCATGCTGTCGGTGCCCACCCAGGCCCCGACGTTCACGTACGAGGGGGGCATGATCGTGACCCGCGGCCCCAGGTAGGCGCCGCGACGAACGCTCGTGCCGCCCGGTACGATCCGCCAGCCGGCGATGGCCGCCGGGCCGCCCGACCCGTCCGGCTCCACGAGGCGGCGCGGAGGCAGCGCGGCGCGGTCCCGGAAGCCGAAGAGGCCGGCCACCTGCCACGCGTCGTGGCGCCGGTCACGGAACAGGTCGAGCAGCTGCTCCTTCAGCGCCGCGTCCACCCGCCAGCCGTCGGGGCAGGTCGGGTCGGGCAGGGCGGCGCGGCGCCGCCCTGACTCCAGGTCGTCGAGCAGCCGGTCGTCGCCCGGGGGACGTGCGCCCATCACGCCGGCACCTCCGTCGGCCGATCCGGGACCGCGGCGGGGGCCGCGACCAGCCCGAGTTCGACCAGCAGGTGTCCGAGCCGCTCGCGGTGCGGCTCGTCCAGCGGCAACAGGGGCAGGCGCAGCCCGTCGGCGAGCAGGCCCATCGCGTCCAGCGCCGCCTTCACCGGCACCGGGTTGGCGCCGCCGCGGAAGTTGGCGAGGAAGAGCGGGAGCCACCGCTCGTGCTGGCGGCGAGCGGCCTCCCAGTCGCCCGCCCGGGCGGCCGCGCAGAGGGCGACCATCTCACGCGGGATCTCGTTGCTGGCGACCGAGACGACGCCGTCGCCGCCCAGCGCAAGCAGCGGCAGCGTCCACGCGTCGTCACCGGCGAGCACGGCGAAGCCGCGTGGTCGCTCGCACAGGATCGTCGCGATCTGCTCGAGGTTCCCCGACGCCTCCTTGACGCCGACGATGCGCGGGTGGGCCGCGAGGCGCAGCAGCGTCGCCGCCTCGACGTTGGTGCCCGTCCGGCCGGGGACGTTGTAGACGACGATCGGCAGGTCGCCGGCGTCGGCCACCGCCCGGTAGTGCGCTTCGAGCATCCGCTGGTCGGGCCGGTTGTAGTAGGGCGCCACGATGAGGGCGGCGTCTGCCCCGAGGGAGGCCGCACGACGCGTCGCGGCGATGGTCGCCTGCGTGTCGTTCGTGCCGGTGCCGGCGATCACGGTCACGCGCGACCGGGAGGGCCGCTCGGCGACGACCTCCACGGTGGCCGCGATGACCCGTTCCCGCTCGGCCGTGGAGAGGGTGGGTGACTCGCCGGTCGTGCCGCACGGCACGAGGCCGTCGATGCCGGCGAGGACCTGCCAGGCGACGAAGCGGCGCAAGGCCGGCTCGTCGAGTTCGCCGTCGGTGGTGAAGGGCGTGACGAGGGCCGTGAAGGCCCCGTGCAGGCGAGGTCGCGTCGAGGTCATGTGGACGATCCTTTCTGGACGGCCGGTTCAGCCGGCCGCCGCGACGAGGGGCGGGTTGGGGGTCGGGCTGGGGAGCGTGGACCGGACGAGCAGGTCGTCGACCACGCGCTCGAAGGGATGGAGACCCGGCTGACGGCGCGAGGCCACGAGCCAGCGCGCGGCGGCCAGTGCCCCGTCCGCGTAGGCCGATCGATCGCGCGCCGTGAGCCGCAGCTCGACCGTCTCGCCGGGCGCATCGAAACCCACCAGGTGCATGCCGGGCGACGAGCCGGCCCGGATGCTGACGACGTCGACGGGCGGGCGCTTCGGACGGCGCGCCGCATCCAGGCGACGCGCCAGCTCCTTGGCGGTGCCGGACGGCCGATCGGCCTTGGCCCGGCGGTGCCACTCGACGATGAAGGGGTCGTAGGCGGGCAGGCCGTCGAACAGGCTCGCGGCCATCGCCACGAGGCGCCCGAACAGCGCCACGCCCAGGCTCAGGTTCGCCCCCGTGACGGCGGCTGCGGGCGCGCTCTCGAGCATGGCCGCCACGGCGTCACGATCGGAATCCCACGCGGTGGTGCCGATGACGAAGGCCCGGCAACCGGCCGCGAGTCCCGCCGCCACGTTGGCCGCGACCGCCGGGCCCCGGCTGAAGTCGAAGATGAGGCCTGCACCTCGCAGGGACGGGGCAGGATGGTGTCCACCCGGTGGCCGCCCCAGGACGTGGGCCGGGTGGCCCTCGGCCGCGAGAGCGTCGGCGACCGCGGTGCCCATCGGGCCATCCCCCAGGATGATCGTCTCCATGTGGTGTCTCTCCTTGTTCCAAGGGAGCCGCCGCAGGAGGTCCGCTCGCCGGCCGGCGAATCAAAAGGCCGCAGCCACCGTGTTCGGTGCTGCGGCCCGCGGAGCCTCCGTGCCCGGAGGCCCCCTCGGTCGATCGCCGAAGAGCCTCTAGGCCCGTGCCTCCCGGCAGGGCCGCCAGAGCTTCTTCGACTGCTTCGCGAGATCGATGCCGACCATAAGCGGCAGTCTAGCCCACGTCCGGCCCGCGCGGCAACGATCCGAGCCGCTCCGGGGCCGACGTAACCGCACCGCAACGTTGTCGCATCCCGCTGGCCACCGTCCTGGGCTTCTCGCGGCGATATCGTCACGCCACGAGGCGCCGTGCAGGCGTGCTCGCCTGCCCGAGGAGCGACGCCATGATCCATCCGTCCGGTTCCGATCCCGCCCATGCCCGTGGCGTCCGTGACGGGCAGCAGGTCCCGGTCACCTGCGTGACCTGTGGCTGCCGCCTGCAGGGCTCGACCCTGGCGGGCGAGACGACGTGGCACCACTTCAGCCCCATGGCCGGCCGCGACGCGCGCGGCTGCCGTATCGCCTGCGCCGACGCGCCGCACGATATGCGGGGCGAGACGATCGTCTACGTGGCGGCCTGACCGACCAGGCGGTAGCCGACCCCCCGAAGGGCCTCGATCCCGGGCCCACCGGCCTGCGCCAGCTTGGCGCGCAGGCGCGCCAGGTGGGGCTTGAGCCACAGCACGTCGGGGTCTTGTTCCATGGGCCAGCCGGCCCGCGCCAGCCGCTGGTGCGGCACGGGGTCGCCGGCGCCCCGGACCAGCGCCTCCAGGAGGCGGAACTCGGTCGGCGTCAGCACGAGCACGACGGGCCCCACGCTCGCCCGGTGGCGGGCCGGATCGATCTCCAGGGCGCCCATCCGCATCGGACCGCTGGCCGGCCCGGTGGAGGCGGGCTGGGCGCGCCGCATGAGCGCCGCGATGCGCGCCAGCAACTCGCCCTTGCCGAACGGCTTGGTGAGGTAGTCGTCGGCGCCCATGCCAAGGGCGCGCACCTTGGCCGCCTCGCTGCTCTCGCCGCTCACGACAAGGATCGGTGTCGTGCCGGCGGCACGGATCTGCCCGGCCACGGCGAACCCGTCCGGGCCGGGCATGGCCAGGTCGAGCAGCACGATGTCCGGCGCGTCCTCGCGCATGCGCCGGACGGCCGTCAGGCCGTCATAGGCGGTGATGACCTGGTGGCCCTCGGTGCCCACGAGCGCCGTGATGGCCCCGACCATGGCCGGGTCGTCATCCACCACGAGGATCCGCAGCGGGCGCGTCACGGCCGCCACCTACAGCGACGCGGCCGCCGGCAGGGCCAGCACGAAGCTCGCCCCGCCCGGCTCGGCCGGCTCGCACCACAGGCGTGCGCCCATCGATTCGGCCAGGCGCTTGGCCGCGTAGAGGCCGATGCCCGAGCCACGTGCCGTGTGCGTATCGCGCCGCGCATACGGCTCGAAGATGCGCTCCCGCCATGCCTCCGGGATGCCCGGCCCCTCGTCGCTGACGACCACCCGGGCGACGCCCTCGACCAGGCCCCACGAGACACGCACGGTCGTCTCGGGCGGCGCGTACTTGGTGGCGTTCTCCACCAGATGCTCCACGATCTGGCGCAGCCGCGGCGCGTCGGCCAGGGCGTGGAGCTGTGGCGGCCCATCCAGCTGCAGGTGATGGCGGTGTAGCAGGGGGGCCAGGATCTCGACCGTCTCGCTCACCTCCCGGGCCACGTCGACGGGCGCCACGTCGGCCGGTTGGTCGGGCACCACGCGAACCGAGGCCAGGATGGAGTCGACCAGCCGGTCGAGCCGCTCGACCTGCTCCAGGGCGGCGGTATGCCACGCTGCCCGCTGCTCGCGGCGGGCGACGTCGCGCGACGACCGGCCCTCCAGGGCCGGTTCCTCCGCCAGCAGGTCGGTATAGGCGCGGACCACCGCGAGCGGCGTACGCAGCTCGTGGGTCACCAGCGCGACGAGCTCGCTGCGGGCCTCATCGATGGCCTGGAGGGCGACGACTCGCGCCTCGGTCTCCGTCTGCTGACGGCCCTTCTCGACGATGCCGGCCAGGAGGTCGGCCACGGCCCCCAGCTGGGCGGCGTCGCCGGGCGTGAAGTCGCGCGGCTGCTCGGTCTGCACGTTGAGCACGCCGACGACCTGGTCATGCCAGGAGAGCGGCACGGACAGCATGGAGGCGATGAAGCGCCGCTGGTCAAGGCCGCGCACCCACAGGAACCGCGTGTCGGAGCGGACGTCCGGGATGACCAGCGGTTCACGGGTGGCGGCGACGCGGCCGGTGACGCCCTCGCCGAAGGGCACGCGGGCG
>DATBOX010000089.1:0-34133 GCA_036561685.1 Candidatus Limnocylindrales bacterium
CAGGTGGTACGGGGCGTACTGCACGAAGCAGCTCATGGTGTGCTTGCCGGGCGGGGCCATCGAGGGGTCCACGAGCGTGGGGATGATGATGTCGATGTACGGGCGGCGGCTGAAGTGGCCGTACTTGGCGTCATCGAACGCCGTCTCCATCCAGTCCACCGACGGCGAGATGGAGATGGCGCCGCGGAGGTGCTCCCCCGGGCCGGGCAGCGCGCTGAAATCGGGCAGGGCGTCCAGGGCGAGGTTGACCTTGCCCGAGCTGCCACGGTACTTGTAGCGGCGGACCTCCGCCTCGAACTCGGGCTCGAGGACGCCCGGCTCGAGGAAACCCAGGAACGTGCGGTTGGCATCCACCGACGAGACGACCACCGAGGCGTCGATCTCCTCGCCCGACTCGAGCACCACCCCGGTCGCCCGATCCCCCCTGGTCTTGATGTGGGCCACGGGCGTCTCCGTGCGGATGACCGCCCCCGCTTCGCGGGCCGCGCCGGCCAACGCCTCGCTGATGGCACCGGTGCCGCCGCGGGGGATGCCCCAGCTGCGGAACGCGCCGTCGATCTCGCCCATGTAGTGGTGCAGCAGCACGTACGCGGTGCCCGGCGAGCGGACGCCCTGGAACGTGCCGATGATGCCGCTCGCCGACATCGTGGCCTTCAGGGGGTCGGTCTCGAACCACTGGTCAAGGAAGTCGGCCGCGCTCATCGTCATGAGCTGGACGAACACCTGCTGCTGCTCGGCCGGCAGGCGGCCGAAGTCGCGGGCCAGGCCGGCCAGGGGCAGGAAGCCGCGCGGGTCCAGGCCGGTCGGGTCGGCCGGCACGATCGACAGGATGGGCTTGATGAAGCGGGCCATCTCGACCATCAGCCGGCCGTACGTCTCGTAGGCCTCGGCGTCGGTGGGCGACCAGCGGCGCAGCTCGCGGCGCGTCTGGGCGTGGTCGTTGGTGCGCCACAGGTAGCCGCCGGGCGTGCCCGCGGGGAGCGGGGTGAACGTGCCATCGAGGGGCAGGATCTCCAGCCCGTGGCGCGGCAGGTCCAGCTCGCGGATGATCTCCGGCCGCAGCAGGCTCACCACGTAGGAGCAGACACTGAAGCGAAAGCCCGGGTAGACCTCCTCGGTCACGGCCGCGCCGCCCAGCAGGTGCCGTCGCTCCAGGACCAGCGTGCGCCAGCCGGCCCGCGCCAGGTAGGCGGCCGTCGTCAGGCCGTTGTGGCCGCCGCCGATGATGACCGCGTCGTACCGTTCGGCCACGCGTCCTCCGGGTGGGCGTTATGCAGACTGCATACGGAGCATCCAGTCTACAGAGGATTCGGCCATACTGGCGGGCGTGACGACAGGCACCGCCTTCCACGAGCGAACGGCACCGCTCAACCGCAAGCTGGCCTGGCGCGAGTGGTCAGGCTACTTCGCGGCAAGCCTCTACCACGACAGCGTGGACATCGAGTACAACGCCATCCGCGAGGCCGCCGCGCTGATCGATGTCTCGCCCCTCTACAAGTACCTCGTACGGGGACCCGACGCGACGCGCCTGGTCGATCGCGTCATCACCCGGGATGCGAGCCGCGTGCCGGCCGGACGGGTCATCTACACGCCGTGGTGCGACGAGGACGGCAAGGTCGTCGACGACGGCACCCTGGCCCACCTCGACGACGGCACCTGGCGCTGGACGGCGGCCGACCCACAGCTCCGCTGGCTGCGCCAGAACGCGCACGGGCTGGACGTCCAGGTGGACGAGACCACCGACGACGTGGCGGCGCTCGCCCTCCAGGGACCGCGCGCCCGAGCCGTGCTGCAGACGGCCGCCGGCGGCGCTCTCGGCGACCTGGCCTACTACCGACGCGCCGCGGCCACCGTGGGGGGCGTGGCCGTCGACGTCAGCCGCACCGGCTACACCGGGGACCTGGGCTACGAGGTGTGGGCGCCCGCCGCCGGCGCCACCGCCGTGTGGGACGCGCTCATGACGGCCGGCGCGGCCCACCGCATCCGGCCGGCGGGCATGCTCGCCCTGGATGTGGCCCGCCTGGAGGCCGGCCTGATCCTCATCGAGGTCGACTACACCAGCAGCCGCGACGCCATGACTGACGCCCAGCGGTACTCGCCCTTCGAGATCGGCCTGGGGCGCCTCGTGGCGCTGGACAAGGCGACCGAGTTCGTGGGCCGGCGCGCCCTGCTGGCGGAGCAGCGGGCAGGCGGCCCGCCGCGGCGCCTGGTGGGCCTCCAGCTCTCCTGGGCCGACATCGAACGCCGCGCCGCCGAGCGCGGCCTGCCACCGGCCGTCGCACCGGAGGTCTCACGCGAGCCGGTACCCCTGCATGCCGCCGGCCACCAGGTCGGCCGCGTCACCAGCCACGGCTGGAGTCCCACCCTGAAGCAGATGCTGGCGCTCGGATCGGTGGCCGCCCGTTACGCGGCGCCGGGCACCCGCCTCGATGTCGACTGGAGCGTGGAGGGCCACCGCGGTACGGTCGCCGCGACGGTCGTGCCGCTGCCCTTCTTCGACCCGCCCCGCAAGCGCGCCTGACCCCGGAAGGGTCGCGGCGGTCGGGTCAGGGCACGACGCGGTGCAGGCCGGCCACGAGCTTGACGAACGTGGTCTCGTCCAGCGTCACCGACGCGGCCGCCCAGCTGGGTGGTGAGGTGCCCGCGTTGACGTACACGGCGTAGCCCGGCTCGAGCGTGAACAGCGTCCCCATCTGATCGCCGTAGAGGGTCGGCCCCAGCTCCTTGACCTTGGGCTGGCAGACGTTCTCGCTGTCGGTGCAGTACGACCCTTCCTTCAGCTCCAGGCTGACCCCGCCCGGGCCCTTGTAGCTGATCGTCAGCTGGTCGCTCAGGTACGAGCCCGTGTTGACGAACCAGCCCGACGGCAGGACGGCGCAGTAGACGGCCCATTTGAAGGCACGCGCGGCCATCGCGAAGAAGTTCCGGTTGTCGGCGTCGCCGGAGCACAGGTCGGCGTCGGATGAGGCCGCGGGGGTCGCCGTCGAGCCCGGCGTCTTCGTGGCCGGGGCCGGCGTATCGGTCGCCGCGACCGGCGTCACGGTGGCCTGGACATCCGTCGGAACGGCGGTCGCGGTCGGCGTCACCGCCGCCGTGATGAGGGCCTGCGTCGGCGACGAGGCGGTGCCGCACGCGGCCGCCACCAGGACCAGCAGGCTGAGGAGGCCGAGGCGCGCGCGGGCCGGCATGGCCGCGAACGATACACCGCGTCCGCGCGGAACGGTCAAACGCCGGGTCGCGCCCCGCCCATCCACACGGCGGCGTCCACGCCGAAGGTCGCCTGCACGCGCTCCGGGGCCAGCACCTGGGCCGGCGGGCCGTCGGCCACCAGCCGCCCGCCGTCGAGCAGCAGGGCGCGCGGGAAGTAGTGGGCCGCGAGCGCCAGATCGTGCAGCACGGCGAGGATGGTCAGGCCCTCGCGGTCGTTGAGGTCGGCCAGGAGATCCATGACCTGCACCTGGTGGCGCAGGTCCAGGTGGACGGTCGGTTCGTCGAGGAGGAGCAGCCGCGCCTGTTGGGCGACGGCCATGGCGATGAGCACCAGCTGCCGCTCGCCAAGGGAGAGCTCGCGCGCGTCGCGTCCCACGAAGGCATCCAGGCCGACCCGGTGGATGGCCTCGTCCACGATCTCGCGGTCGAGGGGCGTCGGCCCGCGGAAGGATCGTTCGTGGGGGATCCGGCCCAGCGCGACGACCTCCTCGACGCGGATGGCGAACGGCAGATCGACCTGCTGGGGGACGACCGCGATGCGCCGCGCGATCGCCTCGCGACCCAGCTCGGCCAGGGGCACGCCGTCGAGCATGACCGTACCGCGGCTCACCGGCATGACCCCGGTGGCGCAGCGCAGGAGGCTGGACTTGCCGGCCCCGTTGGGGCCGAGCACGGCCACCCGTTCGCCGCTGGCGACCGTCAGGTCCAGGCCGGCCAGGGCCATCCGCGACCCGTACGCCAGGGCCACGTCGACGAGGCGCAGCTCGCTCACAGCTCGTAGCCCGTGCGGACGTGGCGCAGGATGAGCAGGAAGAAGGGCGCGCCGATGACCGCGGTCACGATGCCCACCGGCAGCTCGCCGGGGAGGCGCGCCAGCAGGTCGGCGAAGGCCAGAAAGGCCGCCCCGAAGATCGCGGCCAAGGGCAGCAGCGGTCGGGCTGCCGGGCCCACCACGAGGCGCACCATGTGCGGCACGACCAGGCCCACGAACCCGATCAGCCCGCAGGTAGCCACCGCAGCGGCCGTCACCAGGGCGGCGAACGCGAGCAGGATGACCCGCTCACGGGCGACGGCCAGTCCCAGGTGCGCCGCCGTCTCGTCGCCCAGCATCAGGGCATCCAGCGCGCGGGCGCGCCAGGCGAGGACCACGACGCCGACGATGATGAGCGGGGCCGCCACGGCCACCTGCTGCCACGTCGCGGTGGCCAGACTGCCCAGCAGGAAGTAGACGATCTGGCGCAGCTGCGCGCCGGACAGCACCATGGCCATGGACAGGCCCGCCGCCAGGAGCGAGCCGACGGCGTAGCCGGTCAGCAGCAGGCCGGTGAGCGACCCCAGACGCGACGCCCGCGAGAGGCGCCACACGAGGGCCACCGCGACCACCGCGCCGATGAAGGCGAGGAGCTGGCCGAAGCCCAGGCCCAGCAGCCCGAGCGGCAGCGGGACCAGGACGGCCAGGGACGCCCCCAGCGCGGCGCCGCTGGCGGTGCCGAGCACGTACGGGTCGGCCAGCGGGTTGCGCAGGACGCCCTGCATGGTGGCGCCGGCGACGGCCAGTCCGCCCCCGGCCAGCATGGCCATCAGGACGCGCGGCAGGCGCAGCTCCAGGACGATCGTCTCCGACGAGGCCGGCCAGGTCACGGCCACCGGCCAGCCCAGCAGCCGGTGGGCCAGGATGGCCACCGTGTCGCCGAGCGGGATGCTGACCGACCCGAACGCCAGGCCGACCACCAGCGCGATCGCCAGGGCGGCCAGGCCCACCCCGGCGACGGTCGTCGGGCGCCGCCAGCGCGGCGTCGAGGCGCGGACGCGCCGGGAGAGGGCCGGGATGCCCGGCGCGACGCCGGCTCTCACGCCCGCGACCTCACCGACATGGGCGGCTCACGACGGGCTCGGGGCCGGCGTGGCCGGGGGCAGGAGGTCGGCCGGCAGGACCAGGCCCGGATCGATGGCCAGGGCGAGCGCCGCGAGGCCGTCCGCGAGACGCGGCCCGGGGCGCGTCACGATCGTGTCGTCGACCGGCCGTACGGCCCCGTCCACGACCGCCGTGAGGTGCTCCCAGCCGGGCCGCTTGAGGACGTCCGCCACGGCCGTGCCGTAGTCGTAGTCGCCCAGCACGATGACCTGCGGGTCGGCCAGCACGAGCTTCTCGAGGGCGATGGTGTAGCTGTTGGGGTCACCGGTCGTGATGGGCGTGCCGCCGGCGAGGGTGACCATGTCGGCGACGAACGAGTCCTTCGCCGGAGCGTAGATGTCGGGGCCCACCCCGATCTCGTAGAAGACCGAGGGGTGGGTCGGCTCGGCTTTGGCCAAGGAGGCGATGGCGTCCATGCGGGTCTGCATCGCCTCGGTCATGGCCGTGGCCGCGGGCAGCTGCCCGACGGCCTCGCCGACGAGGCGCAGGTCGGCCAGCACGGCCGGCACCGTGGGCGCGTAGATGACCACCACGGGGATGCCGAGCGAGCGCATGTGGGTCACGTCGGCGGGATGGGTGAAGCCATCCCCACCGGCGATGACCAGGTCAGGCTGGGCCGCCACGAGCTTCTCCATCACCACGCCCTGGTAGGTGGCCACGTGGGGCAGCGTCTTCGCCGCGGCGGGGTAGTCGTCCGAGTCGGTATCGCCGACGAGCAGGCTCCCCTCCCCCAGGGCGTAGATCTCCTCGGTGCTGGCCGGTGTCAGGCTGACGATGCGCGACGGCGCGTGGGGGATCGTGACCGATGTGCCCTCGTCGTCCGTGATGGTCAGGGGGAACGCCGGCTGGGTGGCCTGCGGCGACGGGCTCGGCGAGGGTGAGGGTGTGGCCACGACCGGGCTTGGTGAGACCGGCAGCGGCGAGGACGTCGAGGGCGCCACCGACCCGCCGGCCGAGCAGGCGCCCGCCACGAGCGCCACGACGAGCCCGACGGTGGGCACGAAAAGACCCTTCCGACGACTGACGGAAGGGGTCCCGAGCGGCGAACGATCCATGGTGCCTGCCCTTTCACGCGAAGGCGGAGGACACGACCATGGGCCCGGCGACCGGACTTCCAGCGTCGAGACGCTGGTCACCGTAGCGGGACTGTGCCGGATTCACACCGGCTTCGCGGACCCACGGTCCTGTGTGATGGGTTGTGCCCGCGAGTCTACTCCGATAAGCGCGCGCCAAGCGGCGGCCGCCACCATGTCCCCACCGCTCCTCCCGCCCGGACCGCCGGAGGAGGTCGCACCATGTCGCATCCCGCGCGCCCCGTCAGCTCGTCGCCGCCGCTGGCTCGCCTCGCGGCCGTGGTGACCGGCCTCATCGTGGGCCTGCTTGGCACGGGCCCCGCCGCCGTGATGGCCACCACGTTCCCCGCCAGTGACTACTCCAACGTCACCGCCTTCGACATCTGTGACGGCACGCCGGACACGATCTCGCGCTCCCTGGAGGCGCTCGCCCAGGGCGGCCTGGTCTATCTGGGCTACACCTCGGGCCAGTACGCCACGACCGGCTTCACCCGCGCCCGGGTCCTGAGCCGCGCGCCGACCGACCAGGCCATCTACGTCCACAGCCACGGTGACCAGTACTACGACCCGTATCCCAAGCAGGTCCAGGGCTTTCGCGAGGACGGCGGTGACTGCAGCCAGGCCATCGTCTACGCCACGGATCTCGCGGCGCTGCGACCGGCGGCCGTCCACCTCGTGGTGATGTCCACGTGCCACCTGGCGGAAGCGGCCCGGACGGCCGGCGAGCCGACCATGGCCGCCGCCTACGGCATCGATCGCGTCAAGTACACCGACCCGCACGCGCCCGACGACGGGGCCCGCTTCTTCCTGGGCTACGAGGGCCTCGCCTACACCGCCGATATGCTCCATTTCGAGCAGCGGTTCTGGGGCTACGTGACGTCCGGGCACCTGCTGGGTGACGCCTTCACGCTCGCCCGAGCCTCCGCGGCCATGAGCGGCGCGACCGTGCCGGACTGGTTCGGCACGTACGACTACAGCGGCGCGCCCGGTTCCAGCCTGCCCTGCACCCGCTGCGTCTGAGGAGCACCCCATGGACCGGATACCGAACCTCTCACGCCTCGACCTGTGGATCGCCGCCGCCGGGCTCGCCACCGCCGTCGCCCTCCTCTGCGTCGCCTTCAGCGAACCCCTTGTGGCACCACGCGTCGCCGATGCGGCGCTGGCGATGCCGATCGCGCAGGCTGCCACCGCCCGCCAGGCGGCCGTCGAGCTTGCCGGGCGCTTCGGCCTGGCGGGCACCGCCGGCGCCCCGATCCGCGGCTCCGACCAGGTCACCGGCGCCATCGTCGACACCGTCGACTTCCGGTTCGCCGACGGTCGCCTGGCGGCCGAGATCGTGCGCGCCGCCGACGGCCGCCTCCAGCGCGTCGTCGACCTCACCGACCCGCCCAGCGGCCCCGGCGGGACCGTCGATGCCGCCGGCGCGCCGGCCGCCGCCCGGCGGCTCCTGGGCACCAGCGGGCTGGCGAGCCCGGCCTCGACCCCGGTCACCACGTGGGACGCCGGCATGGATGCGTGGTGCGTCCGCTGGGTCCGCACGATCGACGGCGTCCCGGCGCCAACGGACGGGCTGGTGACCTGGGTGCGGCCGAGCGGACGCCTCAAGGCGCTCAGCGACGCGAACTCGCGGCTGGCCGACGCACCCGCGCAGCCCGTCCCCGCGGCCGCGGCCAGCCGCGCAGTCCAGGGATACGTCCGGGGCCTCCACCTCGACACCTTGCCCAGCCTCGCCTACGCCACCCCTCGCCTGGCGTGGGTCCTGCCGAACGGCTTCGTCGACCCGATGACCACGGCCGACCCGTCGATCCTGCGGCTCGCCTGGACGGTCACCTTCAGCTACATCCCGCCCGGCTGGACCGAGCGCCACACCGTCGAGATCGACGTCGATGCCACGACCGGCGCGCTGATCGGCGGCACCGAGACCGCCTGATGCCCGCCGCCCGCACGGTGGTGGCGCTGGCCCTCATCGCCTCGGTGGCCGGCTGTGCACCCGCGCCGTCGGCGACTCAGCCCGGCGCGAGCGGATCACCAGGTCCGCCCCCGTCCGGGCCGCCGGTCACCAGCCCCGCTGCCGACCCGCACCCGCCATTCGTGCCGGCGATACTCCTCGCCGCTCCGACGGGCCTCGCCGTCAGCGCGGCTGGGCGGCCCACGACGCGCCTGCCGGTCGGCCTGCCGCCGGGGGCGTGGCAACCCACCGCGGCGGTGGGGCCGCACCGGACGCTGCTGCTCGTATCGGCGCCGGCGCGGCCGCCCGCCACCGCCATGGAGGGCGTCCTGAGCGGGACGCAGGTCCGGATCGACTGGACCGTCGCGTTGCCGGTGGATGTCGGTCCAGCCCTGCTGGCCGGCTGTGTCGCGGCCGACGGGACGGCGACCGTCATCGCCGACCGGCTCGTCTACGCTCGGGCGGGCGGCGTGGTGGGCATGCACGAGGTGCCTGCCACGGCCGGGCGGTGCCAGATGACCGACGCGGATGTCGTGGCCTATCTCGCCGACGTCGACCACGCGCTGGCCTTCTGGAGCCCGGGTGCAGCCGCCGCGGTCGTCACGTCGACCCGCTGCGATGACATCGGGCTGGGCGGCGGACTGCTGGCGTGCCTCGTCGCCGGCGAGGATGACGTCGTGGCCGGTCGCCTGCTGGCCCCTGTCGCGGCTCGGGCTGCCCTCGATCCCCTGGCCGAGCAGCGGCTGCCGGGGCCGGCGCGCCAGGTGGTGCTCTCGCCGGATGGGCAGTGGTTGGCGCTCGTCAGTTCCGGCGCGACGGTCGCGCTCTATCGGCGCTGCGGCGACGCGTTCCAAGCGGCGGGCGCGTTCGACCTCAGGGCCGGCGAGGAACTCCTGGGGTTCGTCGAGCCGTGAGGCGGGTCGCGCGGCGGCCCGTGAGCCGGTCAGGCGGTGGCGGCCTCGGCCGGTGCCGCAACCCCCGCGGGCCCGTCGCCGGCCAGCAACGACGTCTGCGCCGCGTAGGGCAGCATCACGCCCAGCATCTTCTGGAGGGCCATGATGTGGACGCAGGAGCCCCAGCTGTCGAAGAGATGGCACGTGCACTGCCAGCGATCGGCGTCGAGACTGACACGATGCGTGTCGTTGTCACCGCGGAATTCGAGCGAGAGGCGGTCGATCGTGATCCGATCGGTCTCACGCGCGTAGCGGTTGGCCTTCTCGATCTTGCCGATGAGGCTGGAATGCATCGAGCCGATCCTCCAGGGGCGACGGCGCGCGACCGGGCCCGCTCCGATGCCGGGCCGGTCGCCACCCGACGACCGGGAGCGGCGGATCCTGTGGCCCTAGCCTACACCGCGGGCCCAAGAGAGGGGCCGCGCCTCAGGGCTGTCGGGCCAGCTCCGCCTTGAGCTTCGCGATGGCTTCGACGGGGGTCGGGTCGACGCCGTAGAGGACGGCCAGGTAGACGCTCACCAGGTCGCCGAAGACGATGCCCTGGAGGGCCGCGGCGAGCCGTCCCGGTGCGTCGCAGGGCACCGCGCGATGCGTCACGTGCAGGCTGTCCAGGTGCTCGCCGAGCAGCGTGGCGCGCAGCCGGTCCCGGGGATGGTCAGCGCTGCCGGCGAGGAAGACGACGCACAGCTGGTCCTGCATGTCGGCCGGGTAGTCGAAGCCCACGATCGTGTTGTGGGACGCCTCGGGCAGCGCGTCGTAGATCGCGTCGCTCTTGCCGTTCTCGTTGAGCTGCGTCTTCCAGCGGCGAGCCACCGCCGCCATCGCGCCGCTGCCGATGACGAGCGGCACGCGGTCGAGCAGCTCCCAGGCCAGCTGCTTGGCCGGATTGGCGTTGGTGGGCACCGCAGGGTCGATCGCCGCCCGGGTCGCCGTCGCCGCGACCGCGGCCGCCTCGATCTCGGTGGCGGCCAGGGCCAGGTGGCCGGTCCGCTCGAGGATGCCGGCCAGGAGCGAGACCGCGTACCCGACCGCGGCCCGCGGCTGCCCGCCGCCGGGGAAGACGAGGTGGGGCAGCTCGGCCCGCCGGGCCACCTCGCGCAGCGGCCCGCCGGTGGTCACCACGAGGACGGGGCAGCGGCGGCGCAGGGCGGCCTCCAGGGCGCTGATGGTCTCTTCGGTCGCCCCGCTGTAGGAGACGGCCACGACGAGCGTGTGCGGGCCGACCCAGGCCGGCAGGTCATACCCGCGCACGACCTCCAGGGGCACGGTCAGGCGGTCGGCGAAGATGTCGTGCACCAGGTCGCCGCCGATCGCCGAGCCGCCCATCCCCAGGACGACGACGCTCGTGGTCGCCCGGTAGGCCGCCGGCACCGTCAGGTCGCGCGTGCGCGCCCAGCCGTCGCGCACCTGGTCGGGGATCGTGGCCACCTGGCCGCGCATGTCTGCGGCGTCCAGGGCCTGGAGATCGGCCGGCCGGTCCAGGATGGTCGCCGCGTCGAGGCCGTCGGCGGGGGTCACGCCTCGCGCACGAGTCGTTCGCCTGCCTTGACGTAGGCGTCGCGCTGGTCCGGCGTGGCCGCCTCCGTGTAGACCCGCACCAGCGGCTCCGTGCCGCTGAAGCGGACGAGCAGCCACGAGCCGTCGGCGGTGAAGAACTTGAAGCCGTCGCCGGTGGTGAGCGGGTCCGTCCGCGTGACGCCGTGGCCGTCGAGCTCGCGCGGCCCGCGCTCGCGCAGCTCCACGAGCAGGCGGTCCTTGAGGGCGGGATACGCGTCGCGCGCGACGTGCACGTCGATGCGCCGGTAGAACGACGGCCCGGCCAGCTCATGGAAGTGGGCCAGCGCCTCCGACGCGGTGCGGGGCCCGGCCGCCCGTTCCCTGAGGAACAGGTCCAGCAGCATCAGGTCGGCATAGACGCCGTCGCGCTCGGGCAGGTGCATCCCGAAGCCGTAGCCGCCCGATTCCTCGGCGCCCAGCATGGCGCCCGTCTCGATCATCTTGGGCCCGATGTACTTGAAGCCGACCGACGTCTCGAACACGGGGATGCCGTAGTGCTCACCAAGGCGGGCGGCCATGGACGTGTTGTTGACGCTGACCACGACCGGCTCGCGCATGCCGCGGTACTCGGCCAGCTCGTACATCAGCAGGCCGGTCACCTCGAGCTGGTGGATGAAGGTGCCCCGTTCGTCCGCCGCGCCGGCGCGATCGGCATCGCCGTCGAGGAGCAGCCCCAGGTCGTAGCCGCCGCCGGCCAGCATCCCCAGCGCTTCGTCGATGTTGGGCCGGATGGGCTCGGGGTTGACGCCGCCGAAGTAGGGGTTGCGTTCCTGGTGGATCTCCGTCACGCGGATGCGGCCGCCCGCCAGGAGGCGGCTGATCCAGCCGGCGCCAGCGCCCCACATGGGGTCCACCAGCACGTGGTAGTCGGCCGCCTTGAGGGCGTCGAGGTCGATGGTCCGGCGGAGGTACTTCTCATAGCCCGGGTAGGGGTCATAGCGCTCCACGAGCCCGGCCGCCTCGGCGTCGGCGAACGGCCGGGTCTCGATCGCCGCCGTCCCGTTGCGGGCGATGGCCGCCTCCAGGACCTTGAGGATCTCCGGCCCAGCCGCCGCCCCGCTCGGCGACTTGACCTTGAACCCGTTGTCGGTCCAGGGGTTGTGGCTGGCCGTGATGACGATGCCGGCCGCGGAGCCGCGCTCGACGACCTCGTAGCTCGACATCTGGGTGGGCACGGCGTGCACGGCATAGGCGACCGGGATGTCGTGGGCCAGCAGCACCTCCGCGGCCGCCGCGGCGAAGTGCTCGCTGGCGAAGCGCCGGTCGTAGGCGATGACCACGCCCTTGGCCTGCGCCCCTGCCTCGATGACGTAGCGCGCCACCCCGTCGGCGCAGCGCCGCACGTTGGCGAACGTGAAGTCGTCGGCTACGCGGGCCCGCCAGCCGTCCGTGCCGAAGATGATGTGGGTCGGCTCGGTCGGCGCGGTGGTCGTGGCGGTCACGCGGGCGGTCCTCCTTGGCTCTGGGCACGCGCCAGCAGGTCGGTCACGACCCGCTCATGGCGCGCCGCGTCCCGGAGCAGCGCGGTCGGTCGGTCGAAGGGCCCCATCGTAGCGGGGCCGGCTTGCAGGTGGAACGGGCCGGCCTCGGGCCAGCCGTCGCGCTCCACCAGCAGATCGGTCGGGTCCAGATCCACGATCCCGCCGGGCTTGACGACCCGGCCCTCGACGCCTGGAGCGCCCAGGGCGTCAAGCAGGGCGTGCCAGCTGCCGAGGTCGCTCCAGCCCACGTCCATCGAGCCCATCACGACGCGCCCGGCCGCGGCGGCCGGCTCCATCACCGCGTAGTCGATCGACAGGGCGAGCGGCTCCAGGCGCTCATACGCCCCGACGAGGTCCCCGCTTCGAACGCCATCCTGGACCGCCGCCCAGATGGGCGCGGCCTTGGGGTAGGTCTGCAGCGCCGCCCGGATGGCACGTCGCCGCCACAGGAACATGCCCGCATTCCAGGCCACGCCCGCCTCGCGGATCAGACCCTCGGCGTGGGCGTGATCCGGCTTCTCGATGAACGCCTTGAGGCGGTAGCCGGTGAGGTGGCGTCGCACGACGCTGTCGAGTTCCGGGCGCAGGTAGCCGTACTCGGTCGCCGGCCGGTCCGTCTGGACGCCGAGCGTCACGAGGGCGTCGGGGACGCCGCGGAAATCCTGCGCCAGCTCGAGCTCGGCCGCCCCCAGGACGGCCCGGAACATGCCCTCCCTGGCGTCAGGGATCAGATGGTCCGCGGGCAGCACGACCATGACCTCGTCGCCGTCCCGCTCGATCGCCGCGGTCGCGAGGGCGATGGCGGCGGCCGTGTTACGGCCGGTCGGCTCGGCCAGGACGTGGTCGTCGGGCAGGCCCGGCGCCTCGGCGCGCGCCTGCGCCCGGGCCAGCACCTTGAACCGGCCGTCCACGATCACGTACAGGTCGCGGGCCGCCTCGTAGGCGCCCAGCTCGGGCCCGTCGAGCCGGCGGATGGTGCGCTGGAAGAGGCTCTCCCCGTCGGCCAGCAGGGGCAGGAACGGCTTGGGCCGGTCCGGTGTGCTGAGCGGCCACAGCCGCGTGCCGCCCCCGCCGGCCAGGATCACGACGTACATGGCCCGATTCTAGGCGCCCGCACCGCACCTCCCGCAGATCCCCACCCGTGAACCTCCAAGGTTCGCGGCAGCGACCGTCCTCGACGAGCTGAACCTGCCGGGTTCAACGTTGCGCACGGCGGTCGCTGGTACGGGTCGACCCAGGCGGTCCCGGTCGTGTCGTCGGCAGGTACGAACCTCTGAGGTTCGCGGCGCTGGTTCCCGACGCTGCTGCGAAACCAGCAGGTCCAGGGTGCGCTCGGTCCGATGGTCGTGGGCCCGCGGTGCGGACGGGCTACTCCCGCCGCGGCTCAGGCGACGGCGGCCGGCTCCGGGACCCTGACGCCGGCGTCGTCGGCCAGGGCGGCGGCCTGATCGGTGCGCTCCCAGGGGAGGTCCAGGTCCGGCCGGCCGAAGTGGCCGTAGGCGGCGGTCTGGCGGTAGAGCGGGCGGCGCAGATCGAGCTGCTCGATGATGGCCCGCGGCCGGAGATCGAAGTGGTGGTCGATGAGCCCCAGGATGCGCTCGTCGGGGATCTTGCCGGTGCCGAACGTCTCGATCGAGATGGAGAGCGGCCGGGCCACGCCGATGGCGTACGCGACCTCCACCTCGAAGCGGTCGGCGATGCCGGCGGCGACGATGTTCTTGGCCACCCAGCGCGCCGCATAGGCGGCGGAGCGGTCGACCTTGGACGGATCCTTGCCGCTGAACGCGCCACCGCCGTGGCGGGCCATGCCGCCGTACGTGTCGACGATGATCTTGCGGCCGGTCAGGCCGGCATCGCCCATCGGCCCGCCGATGACGAAACGGCCGGTCGGGTTGACGTGGATCGTGGGGTCGACGCGCCGCAGGTTACGCGGCACGACGGGGTTGATGACCAGTTCGATGATGTCGTCGCGGAGGCGGTCGGTGGCGACCTCCTCGTCATGCTGGGCGGCGACCACGATGGTGCGCACGGCCTTGGGCCGGCCATGCTCGTAGTCGATCGTCACCTGCGTCTTGCCGTCCGGCCGCAGGTAGGGCAGCGAGCCGTCCTTGCGGACCTCCGCCAGGCGCTTGGCGAGGCGGTGGGCCAGCGCGATGGGCAGCGGCATCAGCTCGGCCGTCTCGCGGCAGGCGAAGCCGAACATCATGCCCTGGTCGCCGGCGCCCTGGTCGCGCACGTCGCCGCGGCCACGCGACTCCAGCGCGTCATCCACGCCGCGGCTGATGTCGGGCGATTGCTCATGGACGGAGACGAGGGTGCCGCACGTGCGGTAGTCGAAGCCGTACCGCGCGTCGGTGTAGCCGATGTCGCGGATGGTGTCGCGGACGATGCTCTGGAACTCGACGTATGTCGTGGTGCTGATCTCACCCAGCACGACCACCGTGCCCGTCGTGGTGGCCGTCTCGCAGGCCACGCGCGCGGCCGGGTCGTTGCGCAGGATGGCGTCCAGGATGGCGTCACTGATCTGGTCGCACATCTTGTCGGGGTGACCTTCGGTCACCGATTCCGAGGTGAAGAGGTAGCTGGCGGCGTCGACGATACCGGTCATGAGGCTCCTTGGGTTGCTGGCGTTGAGGGTAGCACCAGCTCCAAGGGCGGCAGCTCGTCGGCCGGCCGGAAGCCGAAGACCAGGCCGTAGAAGGCCAGCTCCGCCTCCGTCGCGCGCCGGACGTTGGCCCCACGCCGGAAGCCGTGGCCTTCGCCCTCGAAGGGCAGGTAGGCGTACGGGAGGCCCTTGGCGGCCAGGGCGGCCACGATCTGCTCGGCCTGGCCCGGCGGCACCACCTTGTCGTCCAGACCCTGGAAGATGAGCAGCGGGCAGCTCAACCGGTCCACGAAATGGATCGGCGAGCGGCTGACGTACAGGTCCCGGGCCGCCGGATACGGACCGACCAGCCGGTCGAGGTAGCGCGACTCGAACTTGTGGGTGTCGCGCGCGAACGTCTCCAGGTCGCCGATGCCGAAGTAGCTCACCCCCGCCCGGAAGTCGTCCCGAAAGGTGAGCGCGCACAGCGTCGTGTAGCCGCTGGCACTGCCGCCCTTGATGGCGACGCGATCGCCGTCGACGAGGCCCTCCTTGACCAGGTACGCCGCGACGGCGGCGCAGTCGTCCATGTCGTAGACGCCCCACTGGCCCTCCAGCGCCTGGCGGAAGGCCTTGCCGTAGCCGCTGCTCCCGCGGTAGTCCACGTCGACCACGGCCAGGCCGCGGCTGGTGAAGTACTGGACGCTGAGGCGGAGACCTGCCCCGGCCGAGGCGGTCGGGCCGCCGTGGCTCGTCACGATGAGAGGCGGAAGCGTGCCCGTCGGGGCGGCGAACGCGTCGTTATGGGGCGGGTAGAAGAGGGCGTGCGCGACGGCCCCGTCGTTCGTCGGGTAAGCGATGGACCGCGGTACCGAGATGGCGCCCGGGTCGATCTCCGCGTCGAGGCTGCGGCTCACCAGCGACCAGCCGCCAGTCGTCAGGTCCAGCTCGACGAGGCCGCCGGCGTCGGTCCCCGAGTCGGCCGCGAGGAGGGCCCGCTCGCCGCGTCCGGCCACGAAGTCGATCTCGTCGAAGGGCAACGGCAGCTCGGTGGCGGCGCCATCCGCGGCGACCCGCCAGAGATGGTCGCGCCCCGCGTCCCGCCCGATGGCCAGCACCTCACCACGCCCGGAGAAGGCGGAGTTCGTGATGCCGAACACCCAGTCGGGGCGGGCGAAGTCGGCGGCCATCGGCAGGACCGGCTCGGACGCCCCATCACGCCATCGGTAGAGGTTCATCCAGCCGGTGGCCTCCCCGACGTAGTAGAGATCGCCGTCCGGAGACCAGCGGGGCTGGGCGATCCAGAGGTCGTCGCCGCCGGCCACGGGATGGGCGTCGCCGGGGCGGCCGTCCGCCCCCAGCGTGCCCACCGACAGGGTCGTGCCGTCCCACGGCATGTTGGGGTGCGACCAGCTCAGCCAGGCCAGCCGGCGCCCGTCGGGTGAGAGGCGCGGCGCGGCGTAGAAGTCGGCCCCTTCCACCAGCGGTCGCGGGGCGACCGGCCCGTCGCCGTCGAGCGCGACCGTGACCAGCCGATCGACGGCCTCGCCGGTGCCGGAATGATCCCCGCCGACGCAGATCAGCCGGTGGCGCGGCGCGTCGACCTCCAGGTCGGCGTAACGCAGCCGCCCGGGCACGGTGAGCGGCTCCGGGCGGCCGCCGGGGCGGATGCGGTACAGGCGCCCGTCGTGGACATCGCTGTAGTAGAGGGTGCCCTCGGCCACCGTCCAGGCCGCGCCGCCGTACTCGTGGACCATCGTCCGCACGTCCACGCCGGCCGGCACGGCGTCCACGACCGACCCGTCGGCACGCCGATGCCGCACGACCTGCCGGCCGCTGTCCGCCGGGCGGGCCTCCTCCCACCACACGTCCTCCCCGTCGAAGCGGGGATAGGAGGGGAACGCGCGGCCGGCCGTGATCAGGTCAAGCGAGATCGGTGATGACCAGGTGCCGTATGGGGCGATCACGGGACCTACCATCGCGCGTCCGGCCAGCCGATCAGGTCCCACTCTGCCACGAGGCGACGTAGCGGGCCTGCTCGGCGGTCATCGCCTCGAGCTCGATGCCCAGGGCGGCCAGCTTCAGGCGGGCCACCTCCTGGTCGATGGCCTGGGGCACGTCGTAGACGCGAGCCTCCAGCTCCGCATGGTGCTGCACCATCCACTCGGCGCTGAGGGCCTGGTTGGCGAAGCTCATGTCCATGACCGCCGCCGGATGGCCCTCCGCGGCGCTCAGGTTGACCAGTCGACCCTCGGCGATGAGGTGGATCTTCTTGGGCCCAAGGTCGAACTCCTGGACGTTCTCACGCACCTCGCGGACGTGGCCCTCCGCCAGCTGGCGCAGGGCGGGCAGGTCCAGCTCGGCGTCGAAGTGGCCGCTGTTGGCGAGGAGGGCGCCGTCGCGCATGGCCACGAAGTGCTCGCGGCGGAAGACGTTGATGTTGCCCGTGGCCGTCACGAAGATCTCGCCCCACGGCGCCGCCTGGGCCGCGGTCAGGATCTCGAAGCCGTCCATGAGGGCCTCCAGGGCGGCCACCGGGTCGACTTCCACGACCGCCACGTGGGCGCCCATGCCGGCCATCCGCCGACTGATGCCCTTGCCCACCCAGCCGTAACCGGCGACGACCACGCGCCGACCGGCCAGCAACAGGTTGGTGGCACGCAGGATGCCGTCCACCGTCGACTGGCCGGTGCCGTAGCGGTTGTCGAAGAGGTGCTTGGTGAGGGCCTCGTTGACGGCCACGACCGGGAAGCCCAGCGCGCCGTCGGCGGCCATCGCCTTGAGGCGGATGACGCCCGTGGTCGTCTCCTCCGTGCCGCCCCAGACCTCGGCCACCTGCGCCGGCCGCTCCCGGTGGAGCAGCGAGACGAGGTCGCACCCGTCGTCCATGGTCAGGCGCGGCTGCGTGTCGGCCACCGCGTTGAGGTGTGCGTAGTAGGTGTCGCGATCCTCGCCGCGGCGGGCGAACGTGCCGATGCCGTACTCGGCCACCAGGGCGGCCGCCACGTCGTCCTTGGTCGACAGCGGGTTGGAGGCGGCAAGGACGATCTCGGCGCCGCCCGCGCGCAGCGTGCGCATCAGGTTGGCGGTCTCGGTCGTGACGTGCAGGCAGGCCGCCACGACGACATCGGCGAGGGGCTTCTCCCGCTCGAACCGCTCGCGGATGAGCCGCAGGACGGGCATCTCGCGCTCGGCCCATTCGATGCGCCGGACGCCCTCGGCCGCCAGGCTGAGGTCGGCGACGTCATGGGCGGGCAGCGTGGAACGGACCACTCAGGACTCCTTGCGGGTGACGAAGAAGCGGCGGAAGGGCATGACGATGCTATCCCAGCCAGCCGCGCGACGATGGGCCAGGCGTTCCTCGAAGCGCAGGTGCTCGCGATACCCCAGCGCCCGGTAGGCCGCCAGGGCGGGCGGGTTGTCGGAGCGGACGTTCAGGACGACCTGGTCGCAGGTCCGCAGCAGCTCCTGCGTCACCGCGCTCGTGACCGTCTTGGCCAGGCCCCGGTTGCGGTAGTCGCGATGGGTCATGACATTCCCGACCGCCGCCAGACGGGCCTCCGGGCTGATGACGTGGGTGCCGGCCGCGGCGACCAGGCGACCGCCCATGCGCACGCCGTGGTACACACCCTGGGCGACGGCCTCTGCCGGCAGCCACGAGGTGAAGCCCAGGTCGTAGAGGCGGTTCAGGTCGCCGATCTCCGCCGCCAGGAGCCGCGCCGTGGCGCCGGGCACCGGTCGGAAGGAGCTCCGGTCGACCCACATGCGCACCATCTGGGGGCCGGGCTGCAGGCGGTAGACCTGGCCGGCGGACGCGAGGTGCGCCTCCAGGCAGGCCAGGTAGGCGGCGCGCGGGCGCACGACGTCCCGCAGCAGCGCGAGGACGCCGGCGGGCTCGCCCATCACGAACAGGGGCTGGGGCGACAGGCCGTTGTACTCGAGGGCCACGGCCACCGGGCGGTCACCCTCCACGGCCACGCCCCAGCGGGTCTTGGCGAACTCGCGCTCGTCCAGGTCGCAGATGGCGTAGGCGGCGTACAGGCGATCGCGCTCCAGGAAGGCGCGCAACAGCACCCGGTCGGTCGTCGCGTGCGCCACCACGCCGCTCGCCTCGGCGGTCCGGCGACGGGTCACCGCGGCCATCAGGCGCCGCCTCGTGCCAGGGCAGATGCCAGGGCCGGCCCGAAGGGCGGTCGGAGCAGGCCGGCCTCGGTCACCAGCCCGGCGAGCAGCTCCGGCGGCGTCACGTCCTGGACCGGGCCGCGCGCCTGGATGCCGCCGTGCAGGGCCTCCTGCGCCACGAGGTCGACGCCGAGGTCGGCGTACTTCTCCGACTCCACGGCGGAGGCGGCGGCGTCGGCGACCGCTGGATCGACGGCCACGAGCGGGGTCACCACGAAGAACGGGACGTGGTGCCGCTCGGCCAGCTCGGCCAGGCCGAACGTGCCGATGAAGGCGGTCGTGGCCCCGTCGGCCGCGACCCGGTCGGCGCCCGCGAGCACGGCGTCGACCGGGGTGCGGCTCAGCAGCCAGGCGGCCGAGGCATCGGCCACGACGGTCGCCGGCACACCCGCCGCGCCGAGTTCCCAGGCGGCCAGCCGCGCCCCCGCCCCGCCGGGCTGCGTCTCCAGCAGCCACACGTGCACCGGTCGTCCGGCGGCCGCGATGGCCAGGATCACGCCGAGTGCGCCGCCCATCAGGCCGCCGGCGAGCGCGCCGGTCGAGTCGAGCGTCACGATCTCCAGCGGCCGGTCGGCCGGCTGCCCGATGGCGCTCACGCCGACCGGCACGAGGTCGGTCATCGCCTGTGTCACCTCGCCGGCGAACGCGTCCGCCTCGCGTCGGGCGGCCCCGGCAGCCGCGGCGTCATCGTCGGTCCGTTCCAGCTCCGCCTCCCAGGCCCGCACGACGCGACGGGTCGCGTGGCCGATCGGGGCGACGTGGAGGCGCGCGTGGCGCAGCGTCTCGGCCGCATTGTGGGCCACGGCCAGGCGGATGAACGTGGTCTGGCCTCGTGCCGCCAGGGCCCCGCACCAGACGCCGTAGGCCGCCACCTGGCCGAGCACGGGGGCCCCGATGACGCGGCGCTGGACCATGGCCGAGGCGATCTGGGCGGCCGTGCTGCAGCGGATCTCGGTGATCTGCGCGGGATAGGCCCGCTGGTCGAGCAGCACGACCTCGTCATCCTCGACCCGGTAGGGGCTGCGGAACAGGGGGCGCGGGGTCGCGGGTCCGGCGTCGGGATCGGCAGGGAACTCCCCGGACAGGCGACCCAGCGCCTGCTCGGGCGAGACGGCCAGGCCGAGCAGCTCACCGGCGGCCGCCCCCGTGCCGCGCTGGAAGGCCATGGCCATGCCGGCTACCTGGATCGCCGCGCGCGCCGTGTCGCGCGAGAACGCGCGGAAGAACTGGCGGCGGGCGACCAACTCGCTGGACTCCCCCGGCGCGGCCGGGGGCGGTGCGTCGTTGGCGGCGGCGTCCGGCGGCGGGGCCGCGTCAGGCTCGACCGGCGGGTCGGCTGGCGCGGGACGGGGCTCCATGGGCGACGGCGGGGGACCCGGCTCAGTACTGGATGACGCTGTGGATCGCCTGGCCGTGCAGCTTCTCGCGGCCCTTGAGGAAGAGCAGCTCGACCAGGAAGGCCAGGCCCACCACGTCGCCCTGCAGGCGTCGCACGAGCTCGATCGTGCCGCTCACCGTGCCGCCGGTGGCGAGGAGATCATCCACGATCAGCACCCGCTGGCCCGGCGCGATGGCATCGCGATGGATCTCCAGCGTGTTGGTGCCGTATTCGAGCGCGTACTCCACGCTGACCGTCTCGGCCGGCAGCTTGCCCAGCTTGCGCACGGGCACCAGGCCCGCCCCCAGCAGGTAGGCCATGGGCGCGCTGAAGATGAACCCTCGCGACTCCATGCCGACCACGACATCCACCCGCTGGTCCATGTACGGCGCCACGAGCGCATCGATGGCCTCCTTGTAGGCGTTGGCGTCCTTCAGGAGGGTGGTGATGTCATAGAACAGGATGCCCGGCTTGGGGAAGTCGGGGACCTCGCGGATCTTGGCGCGCAGATCGTCCAGGGACACGGCGTTACGGTCTCCTCGGCTGGGCCTCGGGCATGCTCGAGCGCCCGCCCGACCAGTCTAAGGCAGCCACCGTCCCCGTGATGCCGCGACCGTCCGCGCGCTCATCCGCTCGAGCCTCGCCCGAAGCGTCGCTCCTGGCCCGCCAGGAGGCGCCGGATGTTGTCGGCGTGGAAGTACCAGATGAGGGCCGTGCCGGCCACCGCATAGGCCAGGTAGAGCGGGGAGAGCTGCCACACGATGGTCATGACGACCATGCCCACGCCCGCCACGAGCGAGGCGGTCAGCGAGGCGATCGACGAGATGTGGGTCACCGCGAAGACCACGACGAAGACGGGCACGCCGAGCAGCGCCGCCGGCCAGGCGATGGCCAGGAGGCCACCGATGCCGGGCGAGACGCCGCGGCCGCCGGCGAAGCGGATGAACGGCGAGCGGCTATGGCCGATGACGGCGGCCAGGGCGGCCAGGATCACGGTCGCATCCCCGGCGTGAAGGAGGATCGGCAGGCCAGCCGCCACCAGGCCCTTGGCGACGTCCAGGCAGCCGGCCAGGACGGCCCACCGCAGGCCCAGGGTGCGCGCGACGTTGGCGCCGCCGGTGCGGCCGCTGCCGACGCTGCGCGGGTCGGGGCCGCCGATCACCCGGGCGATCACCACGCCCCACGGGATGGCCCCGAGCAGGTAGGCGATGACGATCAGCGCGACCGCCAGAAGGAGCGCCGCCACGTCCATCGGCAGCAGTATGCCACTGGTCACGACCGCTCGATGAGGGCCTCCAGCCGGTCCGGGCGGGCGTTGAACCAGGCCCGCCGGGCGGGATCGGCGCTGACCTGCCGCATCGCCTCGAGGAGCGCGGCGTTGACCGGCGTCGGGACGCCCAGGGTTCTCCCCTGCTCCACGACCGCGCCGTTGAGCCACTCCACCTCGGACGGCCCGCCGCCGGCCGCGACGTGCAGGTGCAGCGAGGGCGCCTTGCCGCCGCGCGCCCCGGCGACCGAGCGGCCAAAGACCGGCCGGGCCAGCGCGGCCGGCAGCCGCGTCCCCAGGATCAGCAGGCGGACGGGGGCACCGGGCAGGTCGACCGGGCGCAGGCCCTGGGCCGCCATCACGGCTGCCGCCTCGCGCAGCTGGCGCCGCTCCAGCTTGAAGAGGCCAGGGTCGCGGTAGATCGAGGCGGGATCCCGGCCAAGGACGGCGCCGGAAGCGTTGCCCACGAGGTTGGCCACCAGCTTGGACCACTTCATCGCGCCGGCGTCCGGGTACACGCGCGCCGGGAGGCCCGCGGCGCCGAAACGCGGCACCAGGTCGGCCGCGAGTGCGTCGACCGGGCCGCTCACGCCGGCCAGTCCGACCCCGCCACGCCGCAGCCAGCGCACGACGCCGTCCGCCTGGCGGTCGACCGAGGCGGTCAGCGAGCCGGCGATGAGGGGCGCCGCGGGCCGGGCCGCCAGGGCCGCGGCCTCCGCGCCGACCCCGTTCTGGACCGTCAGCAACGGCGTCGTGGGCCAGGCGGCCAGGTCGGCCAGCACGTCGGCCAGCGACATCATGCGGACGGCGCAGATCACGAGGTCGGGTGGCCCGCCGGTCACGTCGGCGAGTCCGGGGGCGGTCGTGACGGGCGCGCTTCGGCGTGTGCCGGGCGGGTCGACCACCACGGCCGACCCCGCGGCCGCTGGCGCCCCTCGCCGGATGACCGTCACGTCGGCGCCGCTCGCGGCCAGCGCCCAGGCCAGCAGGCCGCCCACGGCACCGGCGCCGACGACCACGACGCGCACCGTCAGGACCCGCCGGGTGTGGCTGTCACGGGCGACGCGGCGTAGGCGTCGGCCAGGATCTCCACCGGATGGCGCAGCCGCGCGCCGGTGGCGGCCTGGATATGCCAGCGGCAGGTCTCCGAATCACACGCGACATCGCCGGCCCCGCGGTCGCGCAGGCGGTCGAACAACGGCGCCCCCACGTCAAGGGCGACCTGGTACTTCTCCTCCTTGAGGCCGTAGGTGCCGGCCACGCCGCAGCAGTCGTGGTCCATGTCCTCGGCGGCGAGACCGGGCACGAGCGCGAAGAGGTCCAGCGCGGGCAGGCCGATGCCGTGGCTGCGCAGCTGGCACGGGGCGTGGTACGGCAGCGCGCCGGTCCGGGCCCCGAAGCCCGTGTCCAGCCGCCCCTCGTCGTGGAGATGGACCAGGAACTCGTTGATGTCCCAGGTGGCCCCGGCGACGGCCCGTGCGTCGGCGTCGTCCACGTCGAGCATCTCGCGGTACTCGGCCTTCAGGGTGTGGGTGCACGAGGTGGATGTGCCCACGATGGCGTAGCCGGCCCGCGCGAACGCGGCCAGCGTGGCCACGTTGCGCCGCGCCCGCCCGCGCGCGCCGGCGTACCGGCCGTTGCTGATGAGCGGCAGCCCGCAGCACACCTGGGGCGGCACGATGACCTGAAAGCCGTTGCGCTCCAGGACGGCCACGGCCGCCGCCGCGACATGCGGCTCGTAGTAGTTCGCCGCGCAGCCGTGGAAGTAGACGACGGCCTGGTCGGGACCGGGCAGGCCGGGCTGCGACGGGTCGACCGGCAGCGGCCCGTGGGTCGACCGCCAGGTCGCGGCGAAGGTGCGCCGCGCGAAGGCGGGCAGGGCGGCCTTGCGATGGATGCCCAGCACCACCTGCACCGCCCAACGGGGCAAGCGGGCCCGCAGCATCAGGTTGGCCAGCGGCGCGAGGCGTACCCCCAGGCTGCCCACGAGGTCGGTCTCGCCGAGCAACCGGTCGCGGATGCGGTGGCGCCAGCCCAGCGGGCTCGTCCGCTCCACCTCGCGCATGACGGCCCGGGCGCGGCTGTTGATCTCGGCGATCTTGACGTCGGCCGGGCAGGCTGACGTGCAGAAGCCGCAGCCGGAACACCAGTCGACCGTCAGGTCTGGCGAGGCCAGCAGCCGCCGGCCGTCCTGGGGGGCCGCCTCGACCGCCAGCCGGAAGCGCTGGGCCTGGGGCCCCACGTACTTGGGGCCCGGGAAACGGTCGGTGACCCGCAGGACGGGACAGACCGTGTTGCACACGTTGCACTTGAGGCACTGCTCGGCCGAGAGGCCGACCGGCTCCGCGAGGGTCATGCGGCGACCCGTCCGACCGGCGCGCCGGCGTCCTCGCGCAGCGATGCGGCGGCTCGCCAGGCGCTCGACAGGGCGACGCCGTCGCCGCAGCGTTCGTCCACGAACCGTTGTCCGGCCAGCAGGCCCCCCACGATCCGGACGCCGGCGGGCTTGACCGGTCGCAGCTGGTCGTCCGTCCGGATGCCGGCCAGGGCGATCGGGTGGCCCCCGGGTGCATCGGCGCGGCCGGCCAGCCAGGCGGCCTCCGGCGGGGTCTCGACCGGCAGGCCCAGGACCGTCTCCTGCAGCCCGCCTGATGCCGGCGCGACCAGGCCGCCCCCGGTGAGGCCGCCGGTGGCCAGCACCAGGGCCGGCGCCCGGATCGTCATCTCACGTGCGGCCGCGGGCAGGACCACACGGGCCACCCTGCCTGCGTCGACCTCCACCCGCGCCACGGCCTCGCCGAGCAGGATGCGACCACCGAGCGCGAGGAACCGGCGGCGGAGGACGGCCTGGAGGCGCAGGCCGGGGATGCTCGGCGGCACCATCGGCAGCTCGAACACGGGCCCGCCGAGGGCGTCGCGCGCCGCCGCCAGCGCCGCCGCGTGGTCCTCCAGGCCAAGGGCGGCCGGCAGGGCGATGCGGCACGGGCCGCTCCGCCCGCCGTCCAGGGCCCGGCTCATATGGGCCAGCAGGGCGGCTCGCTGGTGCGGATCGTCGAAACGATGCGCGAGATCCAGCGCGGAGCGGTTGCGCCGGTCGGCCAGGTCGGGGATGGCGACGGTGACGGCCGTGATGGAGGCCGGGCCGGGACCCGATCCGGCGGCGAAGGCCCGTCGCAGTCCCGCCGCGACCGCCGCCGGCCAGAGGTCCTTGTCGCCCCGGATGCCCATCACCACGAGGCCTTCGCCGGCCCGCCATGGCTCGAGCGCGGCGGCCATCCCGGCCGGGACGATGGCGGCCGGCCGCGTCGCGCCGAGGGCGGTCGGCAGCAGCCGCAGGGGACGATCCAGGTCGCCCTCGTACGGCAGGCCGCCGTGCGCCATGGTCGCGTCGAACCAGGCGACGGCCGCCTCGATGTCGCCACTGAGGACGGCGTAGGGATGGCCGGGGTGCGCCGCGAGGTTGGCGACGCCCTGGCGGGGTGTGCCGTCGGGCGGCACGGCCGCCACGTCCAGCGGCCCGCCGGCCCACGAGAGGGTGGCGCTGCCGGCCGCCACGACGACGACGCGGGCGCCCTCCTCGGCCAGCCGAACGGCCGTCGCCAGCCCGGCCAGGCCGCTGCCGACGACGACCACGTCAGTGGACGGCATCCGCCGCCTCCGGCTCGGTGGCCGGCACCGATGAGCGCGGGAGGCCCAGCACGCCACGGTAGAGCCCCTCGACGAGGAGCGCCTCCTGCAGCTGGCGGCCCCAGGCGACGGCCCGGAGCCCGTTCAGGCGCTCTTCGAGGAACGCCGCTGCCGACGTGCTGGCGAGGCCGGCCACGGCCTCCAGCGAGGCGCCCTCACGGGCCTCGCGTTCGGCGATCACGCCCGCCGCGCGGAACGTGCAGAAGCCGCCCTGACAGGGGCCCATGCCCAGCCGCGTGCCACGTCGCACGTCGTCGAGGGAGCAGGGCCAGCGCTCGTCGAGGAAGCCGTCCAGCTCCACGCGGGTCACCAGCTCGCACTCGCAGATGAGGTCGGCGTCGCCGCCCCCGGCCGCCTCGTGGGCCGCCAGCCGCGCGCCCAGCCAGTGGTTGTGCCGCGGCTCCTGGCCCGGCAGCACCTCTTCGGCGGTGGTACAGCGCGCGCGTGTGCCCAGCTTGCGCATGACGAGGTCGACGGTCTGCTCCGCCATCAGGCGGTAGGTGGTGAGCTTGCCGCCGACGATCGAGACGAAGTCGTCGACGCCGTCCTGGGAGGCATGGTCGATCACGACGTGCGAGCGCCGGATCATGCGTCCACCGGCCGGCGCGGCGGTCCCCGCCCCGCCGACATCGTCGGCCGGGGGTTCGTAGAGCGGCCGGACGCCGGCATACGCGCGCAGCACACGCCGCTCTCGGAGCCCGGGGAAGAGCCGTTCCCCCTCGTCCAGCAGCGCCGCCACCTCCGCCCGCTCGACGGCCGTGTCGTCCGGGTCGCCCACCTGGACGTCGGTCGTGCCCAGGATGCTGACCGTGTGGACCGGCACCATGATGTCGCCATCACCGGGCGGGTGGCAGCGGTTGATGACCGCGTCGCTGAGCCGCTCGGCGAAGACCAGCATCGTGCCCTTGCCCGGCAGGATCCTCAGGGACACCCCGGCCAGCGCCGCCACGCCGCCCGCCCACGCGCCGGCGGCGGAGACGACCACCCGCGGCACGACCCGTTCGACGGAACCCGTCCGCTCATCGGCCAGCGTGACGCTGAGGATGCGCCGGCCGGCCCGCTCGATGGCGGTCACTCGCACGTAACGACGGACCTCCGCCCCGCGCGCCAGGGCGTCGGCCAGGTTGGCCTCGATCAGCTCCCACGGCTCGAGCGCCGCGTCACGCACGGCGAAGGCACGGTGCAGGTCGGGGTGCAGGCCCGGCTCGCGGGCCAGGACCTCGTCCACCGGCCGCTCCTCACACGGTACGCCGGCCGCGGCGCAGGCCCCGGCGAAGCCGGCGGCGTACGCGTCCGGGTCGCCCGGCGCCTGGACGTACCAGCCGCCGGTGTCCTCGATCGTGCGCGGCGCGATGCGCCGCAGGACCTCGTTCTCGACCGCGCATTCACGGGCCGCGAGGGGGTCGCTGACGACGTAGCGGGCGCCCGAGTGGAGCAGGCCGTGGTAGCGGCCACTGGTGCCGCTCCCCGCATCGCCACGGTCCACGAGCAAGCCGCGCAGGCCGCGCCGGGCGAGGTCCCGCAGCACGCCGGCACCGGTCGCGCCGCCGCCGATGACCAGGACGTCCGTGGTGGTCGTCACGCGCGCAGCGTAGGCGATGGTCCCGCGCGACGTGGGCTAGTCGTGCTCCGCCCAGTCCCGCGAACGGCCGACGGCCTTCTGCCACCCGGCGTAGCGACGGTCGCGCCCGGCGGCGCCCGGCCCGGGCTCGAAGCGCCGGTCGACCGCCCAGAGGCGCGCCAGCTCGTCGGTGTCGCGCCAGAAGCCGACGGCCAGGCCGGCCAGGTAGGCGGCCCCCAGGGCGGTCGTCTCGGTCACCCGAGGGCGGACGACCGGCACGTCGAGCAGGTCGGCCTGGAACTGCATCAGCCGGTCGTTGCCCGCCGCGCCGCCGTCGACCCGCAGTTCCGCCAGCGGCCGGGCGGCATCGGCCGTCATGGCCTCCACGACGTCGCGGGTCTGGTAGGCCATGGCGTCCACCATCGCGCGCGCGAGGTGGGCCGCGGTCGAGCCGCGCGTCAGGCCGGTGATCGTGCCGCGGGCATACGGGTCCCAGTACGGCGCACCCAGGCCGACGAAGGCGGGCACGACGTACACCCCGTCGGTGTCCTCCACCTGCCCGGCCAGGGCCTCCACGTCCGCCGACTCCTTGATGATGCCGAGGCCGTCCCGCAGCCACTGCACGCCCGCCCCGGCGATGAAGACCGAGCCCTCCAGGGCGTAGGTCACCGCCCCGTCCAGCTGCCAGCCCACCGTGGTCAGGAGTCCGTGCTGGCTGGCCACGGCCCGATCACCGGTGTTCAGCAGCAGGAAGGCGCCGGTGCCGTAGGTCTGCTTGGCCCTGCCGGGGCTGAAGCAGGCCTGGCCGAAGGTCGCCGCCTGCTGGTCGCCGGCGTCTCCTCCGATGGTCACGGCGCCGCCGAGCAACCCAGCCGCGGTCGTGCCGTAGGCGGCCGAGCTCGGCCGCACCGACGGCAGCATCGCCACGGGGATATCCATGGCCGCCAGCAGCTCCTCGTCCCACGCCAGGCGGTGGATGTCGAACAGCAGCGTGCGGCTCGCGTTCGATACGTCGGTCACGTGCAGGGCCCCGCCCGTGAGGCGCCAGATGAGGAAGCTGTCGACCGTCCCGAAGAGCAGCTCGCCGCGCTCGGCCCGTTCCTGCAGACCCGGCGTGGACGCCAGGATGTGGTGGATCTTGGGGCCGCTGAAGTAGGCGTCGATGGGCAGTCCGGTGCGCGCCCGGATGAGCGGCTCCAGCCCGCGCGACCGCAGCTCGTCGCAGTCGCCGGCCGTGACCCGGCTCTGCCAGACGATGGCGTTGTGGACCGGGCGGCCCGTGGCCCGCTCCCACACGATGGTCGTCTCGCGCTGGTTGGTGACGCCGATCGCGGCCAGCCGGGAGGCGGGCACCTCGGCCTGCGCCATGACCTGGCGCGCCACCGCCAGCTGCGACTCCCAGATGGCCTCTGGATCGTGCTCGACCTGGCCCGGCGCGGGATAGAGCTGGGGCAGCTCGCGCGAGGCCCGGGCGACGACCGCCCCGGCGTGATCGAAGAGGATGGCCCGGCTGGATGTGGTGCCCTGGTCGAGGGCCAGGACGAGGCCCTCGTCGTTCATCGCCGCGCGGTCAGGCTTCCAGCTTGGTGCGGATGCAGTCGAAGGTCTGGCGGATCATCTTCTCCGCCGTGCCCTGGATGAGCCGGGCGCCGACGCTGGCCAGCGTGCCGCTGATGTTCACATCGGCGGCCCAGGCGAGGTTCGTGGCGTCCGCGCCGTCGGGCGTCAGCTGCATGGTGGCCGTGGCGTCGACGGCACTGCCGGGGGCCTGGCCGTGGGCCTTCATCGTGGCCGAGTCGGGCTCGTGCAGGTCGGCCATCTCCATGTCGACCACGAAGCGGGCCTTGATGAAGCCCACCCCGACCGTCGCGCGTGCCTTGAAATGGGTCGCGTCGACCGGCTCGACGCTCTCCACCCCGGGCCCGCAGCTGCCGACCTGCTGGGGGTCCATGAGGAAGGCCCACACCTTGGGCTGGCTGGCGGCGATGTGCTCGGTGCCCTCGAATCGCATGGTCACTCCGGCTCCGCTGCGGCGGGCGTGCCGGCGCCCACGTAGCTGGCGGGGTCGCGCATGAAGCGCGCCCGGCACCCGACGCTGCAGAAGTAGTAGAGCGTGCCTTCGTACTGGGCGATGTGACGCGCGGTGGCGATCTCGACATCCATGCCGCAGACCGGGTCCACCGCGTCGGTCGCCGCCGCGCCGGTCGCGACCGCGGGCGTGGCGTGGGCAGCGTGGATGGTGCCGGCGGCGGCCGCCGGACCCGGCGCGGCCACGAACGGGGCGCGTCCCCGCCGGACCTGCACGAGCTCGGCCAGGATGGAGGTGGCGATCTCGGGGGGCGTCTGGGCCCCCAGGTCAAGGCCGGCCGGGGCTCGCAGCGCGCCAAGCCGTTCGTCGGTCACGCCCGCGTCGTGCAGGTAGGCCCGCACGGCCGCCGCGCGCGTGGGGCTGGCGATGAGGCCCACGTAGGCCACGTCGCGGCCAAGCACGGCCTCCAGAGCCTCCTCGTCCCAGCCGCCCTGTGATGCCACCAGCACGTACGGCGGCGAGACGGGCGCTAGACCGTCCAGGTCCATGTCGGCGTGGACGTCGATGCCCTCGGCGAACACCTCGGGATCGGCGACGGGGTCGACGACGCTGACGTGGTACCCGGCCGCGGCACCCGCGCGGGCGAGCGCCTGGGCGATGGGGGTGGCGCCGATGATCCAGAGTTCGGCGGGTGGCAGATGTGGCTGCACGAAGATCTCCAGCGTGCCTCCTGAATGGCAGGTCATGACGTACTCGATGACGCCGTCGCCGCGGCGGCCTTCGCCGCCCGTCTTGCTGAGGCGGATGAGCCGCGGCTCGCCGTCGGCGAGCGAGCGCAGCGCCTCGCGGACGACGACGGGCTGGGCGCAGCTGCCGCCGACCCAGCCCTCGATCGTGCCGTCCGGGTAGACCAGGCCGGACGCGCCCGGCCGTGCCGAGGTCGGCCGTTCGATGGCCACCACCGTGGCCATGACATACGGCCGGCCGGCCCGTGCCAGCTCGGCGGCCCGCCCCAGCAGGTCGCCCACGACCATCGCCGCTATGCGGTCACCCCCTTGTCACGGAGGATGCGCCAGATCTTCTGGGGCGTCATGGGGATATCCACGTTGCGCACGCCGAGGTGCCACATGGCGTCGACGACGGCGTTGACGATGGCCGGCGGCGCACCGACGGTGGCCGATTCACCCACGCCCTTGGCCCCGATGGGATGGTGCGGCGAGGGCGTCACGGTCTTGTCGGTCTCCCACGCCGGCGTCTCGACGGCCGTCGGCAGGAGGTAGTCCATGAACGTGCCGTTGAGGTTGTTGCCAAGCTCGTCGTACGTGATCTCCTCGTACAGCGAGGGGGCGAAGCCCATCGTCAGGCCGCCGTGGATCTGGCCGTCCACGATCATGGGATTGATGATGTTGCCGCAGTCGTCGACGGCCACGAAGCGCCGCACGGTGACCTGCCCGGTGCCCTTGTCGATGTCGACGACGCAGACGTACGAGCCGAAGGGGAACGTCAGGTTGGGCGGGTCGTAGTAGTCGACCGCCTCGAGGCCGGCCTCCATGCCCTGCGGATGGTTGGTGTAGGCGGCGAAGGCGATCTCCTGGATCGTCTTGGAGCGGTCGGGCGAGCCCTTGACGAAGAACTTGCCGTTCTCCCACTCGAGGTCGTCCGGATTGGCTTCCAGGAGGTGGGCCGCCAGCAGCCGGGCTTTGGCCCGGATCTTGCGGGCGGCGACCGCGGTGGCGGCGCCGGCGACGGGCGTCGAGCGCGAGGCGTACGTGCCCAGGCCATAGGGGGCCGTGTCCGTGTCGCCTTCCTCGATCTTGATGTCGGCGACGGGGAAGCCCAGCTCCTCGGCGATGATCTGGGCGAACGTCGTCTCGTGGCCCTGGCCCTGCGACTGCACGCCGAGGCGGGCCAGGACCTTGCCCGTGGGATGGACGCGGATCTCGCAGCTGTCGAACATCTTGAGGCCCAGGATGTCGAAATCGTGGGATGGCCCGGCCCCCACGATCTCGGTGAACGAGCTGATGCCGATGCCCATGAGCTCGCCCCGGGCCCGCTTCTCCGCCTGCTCCTTGCGCAGGGCGTCGTAGCCGATGATGTCCAGGGCCTTCTTCAGGGCGGCCGGGTAGTTGCCCGAGTCGTACTCCCAGCCGGTCGGCGTCTTGTAGGGGAACTGCTCCGGCTGGATGAAGTTGTCGAGGCGCACCTGGGCCGGGTCCTTGCCGATCTCGTGGGCCATGATGTCCACCATCCGCTCGATGGCGTGGACCGCCTCGGTCACGCGGAACGAGCAGCGGTAGGCGACGCCACCCGGCGGCTTGTTGGTGTAGACACCATCGACCTCGACGAAGGCGTTGTCGAAGTCGTACGAGCCGGTGATGACGTTGAAGAGGCCGGCCGGGAACTTGGACGGGTCGGCCGCCGCGTCCGTGTAGCCGTGGTCGGCGATCGTCTTGACCTTGAGCGAGGTGATCTTGCCCGCCTTCGTGGCGCCCAGCTCGGCGTGGATGTGGTAGTCGCGGGCGAACGAGTCGGCCTGCAGGTTCTCCGAACGGTCCTCGATCCACTTGACCGGCTTGCCGGTGAGGAACGAGGCGGCGACGGCCAGGACGTAGCCCGGGTAGACGGGCACCTTGCCGCCGAAGCCGCCCCCGATGTCATGGGTCTTGACCCGGATGTTCTGCTCGTAGATGGGCAGGCCGGCGGCCGCCGCGACGAGCGCGATCACGGTCCGGATGGCGTGCGGTGCCTGGCTCGTCATGTGCAGCGTCAGCTGCTGGCGGATCGGGTTCCAGTCGGCCACGCAGCCGCACGTCTCGATGGACGCGACGTGGATGCGGGGGATGTAGATGTCCTCGCTGACGCGAACGTCGGCGGAGGCCAGAGCGGCGTCCGTCCGGGCCGCGTCGCCCGACTCCCAGTGCCAGATGTGGTTGTTGGCCTTGTCCGGCCCGCGATCCGGGCGCAGTACGAAGGCGCCCGGCTCCAGGGACTTCATGGGGTCGACGATGACCGGCAGCGGCTCGTAGTCCACCTGCACCGCGGCCACGCCGTCGGCCGCCGCATAGCGCGACGTGGCGATGACGGCGGCCACTTCCTGCGCCTGGTACATGACCGTGTCCACGGGCAGCACCATCTGCACGTCCCCGGCCAGGGTGGGCATCCAGGCGAGCTTGTAGCCCTCCAGGTCCTTGCCCGTGACCACCGCGGCCACGCCCGGGACCTTGAGCGCCTCGGACGCGTCGATGGACTTGATCTTGGCGTGCGCGTACGGCGAGCGGACGATGTCCAGCCAGAGCTGGCCGGGCAGGTTGACGTCCTCGATGTACTCGCCCTTGCCCTGGATGAAGCGGGGATCTTCCTTGCGCTTGACGCTGTGGCCCATGCCCCCGACTTCGGGCGTCGTGTGGGTCGCGATCTCGGTCATCGCTCTACCTCGCCGCGGCCGGCTCGGCGGCCGCATCCTGCTTGGCCCGCATCTCGCCAGCGGCCGCCTGGACGGCCTTGACGATGTTGACGTAGCCGGTGCACCGGCAGAGGTTGCCGGCGATGCCTTCGCGGACCTCCTGGTCCGTCGGGTCGGGGTTCTGGCCGAGCAGCCAGCTGGCCTCCATGATCATGCCGGGGGTGCAGAAACCGCACTGCAGGCCGTGCTGGTCCCAGAAGGCCTGCTGCAGCGGATGGAGGGCCGCTCCGGCGGCCATGCCCTCGATCGTCGTGATCGTGGCGCCGTCCGCCTGGGCGGCCAGCATCGTGCACGACTTGGCGCTGCGGCCGTCGACGATGACGGTGCACGCGCCGCAGTTGCTCGTGTCGCACCCGACGTGGGTGCCGGTCAGCATGAACATGTCGCGGAGCAGGTGGACGAGCAGGAGGCGTGGCTCGACGTCTGCCTCCCGTGTCTCGCCGTTGACGGTGACGGTGACGTGACGGGTGCTCACGTGGACCTCCTACGCCGTCGGGTGAAGGCGGGCCGCGGCGGCGGTCAGGGCCCGCCCCGTCATCTCGGCCACCATGGCTCGTTTGTAGTCGACCGGCCCGTGGCGGTCCTCCGACGGCCGGCTCTGCTCCGCGGCGGCCTCCGCGGCCTGGCGGAAGATCTCCGGTCCGGGGTGGGCCCCGACGAGCTGGCTCTCCGCCTTCGTCGCCGCGAACGGCGTCTCGGCCACGGCCGTCAGGCCGACGCCGGCGTGGTCGATACGGCCGTCGGCACCCAGGTGAAGCTGGACGGCCACCCCGACCGTGGCGAAGTCGCCGGCCCGCCGCTCCAGCTTCTTGTACGCGGAGGCGGTGCCGGCGGCGGGGGTCGGGATGCGGATCTCCACGAGCAGCTCATCCGGCTCGATGGCGGTCTGGAAGGAGTCCACGAAGAAGTCGCGGGCGGCGATCGTGCGATCGCCCTTCACGCTCCGGCAGACGAGGGAGGCGCGGGTCGCGATGAGGACCGCCGGCCAGTCGGAGGACGGATCGGCGTGGGCGCAGGAGCCGCCGATCGTGCCCCAGTTGCGGACCTGGGGGTCGCCGATGCCGCCGGCCGCCTCATGGACGACCAGGTAGCGCGCGGCGATGTCGGCGTCGGCCGCCAGGCGCGCGTGGGTGACGCGGGCGCCGATGCGCAACTCGCCATCCTGCTCGGCGATCCCGTCGAGCCCCGCCACGTGGCCGATATCGACCACCAGCGCGGGCGACGCGAGGCGCAGCTTGAGGAGCGGCAGCAGGCTGTAGCCGCCTGACAGGACCTTGGCGTCGCCGGCGTGCTCGCTGAGGATCCGGAGCACCTCGCCGACGTCCCTCGGTCTGGCGTACTCGAACTCGGCAGGGATCATCGCGGCCGACCTCCGTCCATCGCCCTGACGGGTGCGACACGGCCGACGCGGCGGAACGTGCCACACCACACGACTGCCGCAAGGGATCCGGGGGGTTCGGCACCGCGTGTCGCTCCTCGCGACGCTCGTCCTGCGGTCCGGGCTCGACGGGGTCTCCTGCTGGCGCGGAGCATAGGCCGCTCCACCGCCGCGCGCAACGCGTGGCCGCCGCGGCCGACCTAACGCTCCCAGGCGCCCCAGGTGACGACGCCCACGATCGGCGGCTCGGCCGCGAGGCGCCAGCCTTCGGGCGTTTCCACGGCCGTGGCGCGCGCCCTGTCCACCAACATCCGGTCACGCGCGCCGCCTGGCGCGACCCAGGTCTGGCGCCGCAGGAAGGCCAGGAGGTCGTCGAACGAGCCGTAGCGGGCCGGGGTCGCCGGCAGGCGGGAGACCGCAGGCGTGGCACCGCGCGCCTGGAGCAGGTCAACGAACTCGGGCAGGGC
>DATBOX010000090.1:0-4658 GCA_036561685.1 Candidatus Limnocylindrales bacterium
AGGGCGGGCGGGCGACCGCCGAACGCCTCGCGCCACGCCTCGCCGCCCACGGCGGCCCGGCGCAGCTCGGCGATGAGCTCGTCCTGCGCGTCGCGGGCGCCCTTCGCGGAGCGGCAGTGGATCACGGCCGGCTTGCGCGTGTCGAGGGCCAGGGCCAGGTTGCGCCGCAGGTTCGCCAGTTGCGAAAGGCGCGGCGAGAAGGCCCGGTCGTAGTCCAGCCCTGTCTCGCCGATGGCCACGACCCGCGGGTCCTCGGCCATGCCCAGGACGGTTGACCAACCGTCGTCATCGACCTGCGAAGCGACGTGCGGGTGGACCCCGACGGCTACATCGATCCAGGCGTGGCGCCCGGTCAGCTCCAGAGCCTCGGCCGACGAAGCCACGTCCCACCCGGGATCGAGCAGCCGCGCCATACCGGCGGCCTGCGCCGACGCGAGTACCTCGTCCGCGTCCGCGGCGAACGGGTCGGCCTGGAGGTGCGCGTGGGAGTCGATCAGACGCATGCGCGTGCGGGCCTACGGGCCCGAGTCTCAGGCGGCAGGGGTGCTGGCGTCGACGTCCAGGCGCGGGAAGACCGGGGCGGCCGTCCCGACCCGACCGTGCTCCGCCTCATGGGCTCCCCAACGCAGCTCGGCGGCCAGCGGCGGACCACCGTTCCCATCGGGCCCATAAGGGTACTCATACCCCAGTTGCGCCAGGATCCGTGGTGCCGCCTGTGGCATGAACGGGGCTGCGGCGAGGGCCACGAGCCGGCACGCCTCGACGAGGTCACCCAGGACACCGCGCAGGCGCTCCCCTGCCCCGGCGCCGTCACTCGCGGCAGCCTTGGCCAGGACCCACGGCTTCTCCAGGTCGACCAACTGGTTGGCCGCCCCCACCAGGCCCCACAGGCCCGCCAGTGCATCGTGCAGCAGGTATGCCTCCAGGCCTGCCGACCACGCGGCCTGTGCGCTTGCCCAGGCGGCTGCGAGCGAGCCCCCGCCGGCCCTAGGCGCCGGCCGGTCGCCATCCAGGTAGCGGTTGGCCATCGAGACCGTGCGATTGACGAGGTTGCCCAGGTCGTTGGCCAGATCGGCGTTGTAACGGCGGACGAAGGAGTCCCACGACACGTCGCTGTCGCGGTCAAAGGCGACTTCCCGCAGCGTGCAGTAGCGGGCGCCGTCGGAGCCGAGGGCCGCCACGACGTCGATCGGGTCCAGGAAGTTGCCGCGGCTCTTGCTCATCCGCTCGCCCTGCACGAGCAGCCAGCCGTGGACCCAGACCAGCCGCGGCAGGGGCAGGCCGGCGCTCATCAGCATGGCCGGCCACACGATCGTGTGGAGGCGGTTGATGTCCTTGCCGATGATCTGGACGTCGGCCGGCCACCACGCGGCGAAGCTGGCCGGCTCGTCCGGGAAGCCCACGCCCGTGATGTAATTGGTCAGGGCGTCGAACCACACGTAGACCGTGCCAGCCGCCGGATCCCACGACCCGTCGGGCAGCTGCGCGGACGAGCCGTCCTCGCGGATGGGGAACGGGATGCCCCACGGCGCGCCCTCGCGGCTGACCGAGAAGTCCTCCAGGCCCTGGCGCATGAAGCCCAGCATCTCGTTGCGCCGGTACTCCGGCTGGACCCATTCGGGGTGCTCGGCGAAGTAGCGCTCCAGGCGCTCCTGGTAGGCCGAGAGGCGGAAGAACCAGTTGCGTTCCGAGAGCCACTGCAGGTCGATCGAGGGGTGGTTGGCGCAGTGCGTGCCGCCCGCATCCTCGACCAGCTGGGAGGGCGGGATAAAGCCCTCGTTGGGGCAGTACCAGCCCTCGTACGTGCCCTTGTAGAGGTCGCCGTTGGCGAAGGCGCGGCGCAGCATCTCGTGGACCGCCACCTGGTGGTCGGGATCGGTGGTCCGGATGAACCGATCGGGCGCGATGGCCAGGGCGTCCTCGGCCGTGCGGAAGAGCGCCACCATGTCGTCCACGAAAGCCTTCGGCGTCGTGCCCCGCTCGGTGGCCGTCTGGGCGATGTTGACCGAGTACTCGTCGGTGCCAGTGAGGAAGAACGTCTCGTCGCCGCGCATGCGGTGCCAGCGGGCGATCGTGTCGGCCCCCACGACCTCGAAGAGCGTGTGGAGGCCAGGACGGCTGTTGGCGTACGCGATGGCGGTCGTGAGGTAGAACCGATTCGTCATCCCGGCGACCAGTCGCGATAGGGGCCGGTCCAGGTGATGGCCGCCCCGGCTACCTCGTGGGCGGCATGGACCAGCGCCTCCCTGGGCTTGGGCTTGGGCACATCGCCGTGGGTGATGGTGGCCGGGTAGGTGATCGCGGCGACCTGGTCGGCCGGCAGCAGCGCCCGCTTGCAGATGTCGCAGGTGCGCCGTCGGGGCATCGCGGGGACCTCACTGGAAGCACGAAGGCCTGGGAGCCCGATGGTAGAGGCTTCAGGCGGCTGGGCGCTCGGGCGATGGGTGTTCGGCGGCGGCGGCGAGCACGGCCTTGAGCTCGAACGGCGTCAGCCCGGGGTGCTTGCTCAGGACGAGCGCCGCCAGGCCGGCGACGTGCGGCGCGGCGAAGCTGTTGCCGGTGGCGACGATCCGGCCGCCCTCGCGCCACGCCACCGGGACGTCGACGCCCCACGCCCCGAACTCGACCGGCGGTTCCGGGTTGTAGTAGAGGCGGAACGGGTCGGGCACGTCGTGGGCCGCCACCGAGCAGACCGACGCGAAGAGCGACGGGTAGCTGGGGCCGGGCACGTTGTTGGCCGCACAGACCAGGGCCGTACGGTGGAAGTAGGCCTCATCGGCGACGGCGTGGAAGTCACCGAAGAGGGCCTCGCTCTTCGACGAGAGGCTGAGGTTGGCCACCGGGACGCCGTGCTCGATGGCCCAGTCCAGGGCCCCCAGGAACGCCGCGCCCTTGCCCCGCAGGTCCGCGCCCAGGACCCGGATCGAGACCAGCTCGACCTCCGGGGCGAGGCCCACGATGATGCCGCCGCAGGCGGTGCCATGGCCGAAGAGGTCGCCCGCCTCATCGGCCACGATACGCGGCTCGCCGTCGACGAGCTCCACCGCCACCGACTCCACGAGCCGGCCCGCGAGGGCCGGGTGGTCCCGTTCGAGCCCCGAGTCGATGATGGCCACGGTCACCCCGCGGCCGTTCGATCCTTCCCACGCCCATGCCCGGTCGAGCCGCTCCAGGCTCGCGTCACGCGCCAGGCGGGCCCGTGCCTCGGCGGCGAACGGCTCCGACCACGCGGGCAGCGCCTCGTCGGTCACCTGGTCGTGCGGGACGCCCTCGCGCCGGGGCGGCGGACGGCCGAGGCATAGGCACTCAGCGCGGCCACGATGTCCGCCGCCAGCGCCTGCTCGCGCTCGCCGATCCCCTGGAGGCCGGCGAGCGCGTCGACCAGCCGCCAGAACGGCACGTCGCCGGTGCCGTCCAGGCCCCGGGTGGCGTCCGCCACGAGCCGCTCGAGGCCGGCCGGGTCCAGGTCGCCGGCCTCGTCGAGGCTCCGCAGCGCCTCGCGCATCAGGCTGGCCAGGTCGCGCTGCACGCGCATCGCGGCGATCGCCGCGCCGGCCTGCCCGGCGAAGACCGCCAGCAGCTCCATGTCGCGCAACGAGAACGTGGGGCTGCCGCGCTTGTCGAGCACCTGCAGCACGCCGACGGTCGCGGCCCGGTCGACGAGCGGCACGGCGGCGATCGAGCGCGGCACGTAACCCGTCCGCTCGGCGGCCGCACGGTCGAAGCGGGGGTCGCTGGCCACGTCGCTGAGGGCCAGCGGCTGGCCGGTGGAGAAGACGTAGCCGGCCAGGCCGCGCGTGGTGGGGATGGTCAGGCCGATGGCGCCGGCCCCGCGTTCGCCGGCCGCGACCCGGAACACCAGGCGGTCGGGCTCCGGCTCGAAGAGGGCGATCGAAGCGGCTTCGGCATCGAAGAGCGTGGCGGTGGCGTCGACGATGCTCTGGAGCAGCCGCTGCTCCGGATCACCTGTCAGCCGCTGGGCGACGCGCGCACGGCGCGCGGCCGCGCGTAGCGCGGCGATGACATCCTGACCGCCGCCGGCCGGGGAATCAGCCAAGCCGACGTGCCTCTCGCGTCACGCCGGCTGGTGGCTGCGCATATGGAGGGTCGTCGCGGCGCCCATCATGGACGCCGCTCAGACCGGATCACTCGCCTCGCGTGGCGCGGCCGCCGAGGTGACCCTCGACGTCGTCCTCGTCGGCGTGTGGCGCCTTGCCGCCGTAGCCCTCGCTGCGGACCTTGCCGCCGAGGCCTTCGCTGCGGACCTTGCCGCCGAGGTGACCCTCGACGTCGTCCTCGTCGGCGCGCTGCTGCATGCCGCCGAAACCTTCATGGGGAGCCATCTTACCCGGCATATTGTGTCGTCCTTTCCGTGCCGCCTGGTCGGAGCCCAGGCCATGGACGCATCGTAGAGGCGCCGGCCCGATCGGGGAAGCGTCTTCACGACGACCGGGCTGTCGCGTCGCCGACAGCGTTCGTGTCGATCAGCGCTCGGCGTGCCGCGCGAGCTGTTCCAGATTGTCGATGACGAGCGTATCCCGGTCGATGGTCAGGAGGCCATCGCGGACGAGGTCGGCCAGGAGGCGGTTCACCGACTGGCGCGTGCCGCCGATCATGGCCGCCAGGTCCGACTGGGTGAACGGCCAGTCCAGGCGCAC
>DATBOX010000091.1:0-5894 GCA_036561685.1 Candidatus Limnocylindrales bacterium
CTCGTCGGCCGCAAGAACGTGCTGGCGATCATGATCCAGAGCTTCGTGTCGATGGGCTGGACGACGGTCATCTGGTTCGTCGTGGGCTACTCGCTGTGCTTCTCGGGTGATGTCGGCGGGGTCATCGGCAACCTGGACAAGGCGTTCCTCATCGGCGTCAACCTGACCAGCCCTGCGCCGCAGAACCCGTCGATCCCCGAATTCGTCTTCATCGCCTACCAGATGATGTTCGCCATCATCACGCCGGCCCTCATCACGGGCGCGTTCGCCAACCGCGTCAGCTTCAAGGCCTACATGCTGTTCCTGACGGCGTGGCTCCTCTTCGTGTACTTCCCGTTCGTCCACATGGTGTGGGGCGGCGGTGTCCTCCAGCAGTGGGGCGTCCTGGACTTCGCGGGCGGCATCGTGGTCCACAACATCGCCGGGCTGGCCGCCCTTGCCTCGGTGCTTTACGTGGGGCGCCGGCAGGTGGAGGATCGCGGCCCGCACAGCATCCCCCTCGTCGCCCTGGGCACCGGACTCCTGTGGTTCGGCTGGTACGGCTTCAATGCCGGCAGCGAGTTGCGGGTGGATGCCACCACGGCGGTCGCCTTCCTGAACACGGACGTGGCGGCGTCATTCGCGGCCGTCGCCTGGCTCTTCACCGCCTGGCGCTTCGAGAAGCGGCCGAGCTTCCTTGGCCTGCTCACCGGGGCGGTCGCCGGACTCGCCACGATCACCCCTGCCGCCGGATTCGTGTCGCCCGCGGCCGCGGCCCTGATCGGGACTGTCTCGGGCGTGGTCTGCTACGGCGCGGTTGCCCTCAAGAACCGCCTCCACTGGGACGACGCGCTCGACGTCTGGGGCGTGCACGGGGTCGGCGGCTTCCTGGGCATCGTGCTCCTCGGCATCTTCGCCACGACGGCCTTCAACCCCAACGGGGCGAACGGCCTGTTGTCCGGCAACCCGTCGTTCTTCGTCAAGGAGCTGGCGGCGGTGCTGCTGTCGTCGATCTGGGCCTTCGGGTTCACCTTTGGGATGCTCTGGCTCATCGACCGCGTGACCCGGGTCCACGTGGCGCCCGGCGAGGAAGAGCTCGGCCTGGATCAGGCGCTCCACCAGGAAGAGGCGTATCTGGGCGCCATCTGACGGCCCGCGCTGGCGTCGATCCGGGCGAGGACCGCCGCCCAGGGGGTTGATCTACTCGAGGACGTGGATATCGCGGGCGTGCCCCAGGTCCTTGAGGATCTGTGGCCACACGCTGACGCTCACTTCGCCGAGGTGCGCTTTCTTGAGCAGCAGCATCTGCGTCCGTGACTGGCCGATGCCGCCACCGATGGTCAGGGGCAGGGTGCCCTCCACGATGCCGCGGTGGTACGGCAGCTTGAGCCAGTCGAGCTGGCCGGTGAGCGCAAGCTGCTGGCGCAGCGTTTCGGCGTTCACACGGACGCCCATCGAGGTCAGCTCGTGGCGCCGGCGGGTGACCGGGTTCCAGACCAGGATGTCGCCGTTGAGGCCATGCATCGGCCGGCCATCGGCTGACGTCGTCGGGGTGACCCAGTCGTCGTAGTCGGCAGCCCGCATCTCATGCGGGTACCCATCGGCCAGTGTCCAGCCGATGCCGATGATGAAGACGGCGGGGATCTCCTGGAGGATGCGCGTCTCGCGCTGCTTGCGGGGCAGGTCGGGATAGCGGGCCAGCAGATCCTCCGCGTGGATGAAGGTGATCTCTTCCGGGAGGTCCGGGTAGCGATCGTCATGCAGCTGCGGGAACAGCTCGTGGGCATGTGCTTCCGCACCGCGCAGGACGCGCCAGATGGCCCGGACGACCTCCTTCAGGGTGCCGAGGTTGCGATCCGCCTCGGTCAGGACCTTCTCCCAGTCCCACTGGTCCACGTACACGCTGTGGTCGTGGTCGAGGAAGTAGTCCTTGCGGACGGCCCGCATATCGGTGCACAGGCCCTCACCGAGGCCCATCCCGAACTCGTTCAGAGCGACACGCTTCCACTTGGTCGCCGCCTGCACGACCTCGGCGTCGATGGGATGCCGGTCGTGGTCGTTGGAGATGTGGAACCGGATGGGTGTCCGCGAGCCGTCGCGGTCGAGCATGTCGTTGACACCCGAGTCGACATCCACGATCAGCGGGACCTGCACCATCGTGAGGTTCAGCTCACGACACAGGTGCTCCTCGATGTAGCGCTTGACCGCGTAGATGGCCTGCTGGGTCTCCTTGGGGGAGAGGAGCGAGTGGTAGCCGGTCGGGAGCACCTTGGCCAGCTCGTCGTAGTCGCCGATGCCGGGTCCGGCCAGGTCGGCTTCCTTCGTCCCGGGCAGGTGGATCGTCGTCATCGTGCGCCTCGTCATCGAGGGCCCGGGGCATCTCGTTCGCCGCCGCTCTCCAGGCCGAGGCGATCGTCCCGTCCGCTCACGCGATGCGACAAGGGCCGATACGCCCGTCCCGCGGTGCCGGCGGTCACGTCCCCGCCAATATGATGGTCCGGTGACGGCCGACTTCGCCCTCAAGGCACTGATCACGCTGTTCGTCGTGATCGACCCGGCGGGGCTGATCCCCGCGTTCGTGGCGCTGGCCGGCGCCCGCCCGCCGGCCGTCCAGGCGTCGGTCGCCCTGCGAGCGGTGCTCATCGCCGGGGGCGTGCTGCTGACGTTCGCCGTGGTCGGCGGGCCGCTGCTGAGCTACCTCGGGATCAGCGTCGGTGCCCTCCAGATCGCGGGCGGCATCCTCCTGTTCCGCATCGCGGTGGACATGGTCTTCGCGCAGGTGCGACGCGAGACCCCGGAAGAGGCAGCGGAGGCCCTGTCCCAGGAGGACATCTCCGTCTTCCCGCTGGCCATCCCGCTCATCGCCGGCCCCGGCGCCCTGGCCAGCATGCTCGTGCTGGGCAGTGAGGCCCACGGCGACGCGGCCGCGTTCGGCGTGGTCCTCGCCATGGCCGCCGTCGTGCTGGTCGTGGCATACGTGTTCCTGCGGCTGTCGGCGCGCCTGGCGCGCCTTCTGCGACAGACCGGCATCAATGTCGAGACGCGCGTGCTGGGCCTGCTCCTGGCGGCCCTCGCCGTGCAGTACGTCACCGACGGGCTGACGCGTCTGGGCCTGACCATCACCATCGGCCCCGGCTAGGCCTACGATGGCCGACGTGGCCGCATCATCCACCTCACCCCCGGCGGTGCAGCCCGTGATCCGGGCCAGGGGACTGGTCAAGACGTTCGGTGAGATCCGGGCGGTCGCAGATGTGAGCTTCGATCTGGTCCCGGGCCGGATCTATGGCCTGCTCGGCCCGAATGGGTCGGGCAAGACGACGCTCATCCGCCTGCTGACCGGCATGACGCGCCCGACCGCCGGCCACGCTGAGGTGCTGGACGCCGTCATGCCCGACCGGGCCATCCTGTCGCGCATCGGCTACATGACCCAGAGCGACGGCATCTACACGGCCCTGACCGTGGCCGAGAACGCCCGTTTCTTCGCCGCCACGTATGGCATCCGCGACCCGGCGGCGGTGCTGGACGTGCTCAAGGTGGTGGACCTGGCCGACCGCCAGCGGACCATCGTCAGCACGCTCTCCGGCGGCCAACGCCGACGCCTGTCGCTGGCGTGTGCACTGGTCCATCGGCCGAGCGTCCTGTTCCTCGACGAGCCCACGGTGGGCATCGACCCGTTGTTGCGCGTCGAGTTCTGGGCCCACTTCCGGGCGCTCGCCGACGCGGGCGCCACGCTCGTGGTCTCCAGCCACGTCATGGACGAGGCGGACCGGTGTGACGAGCTGCTCTTCGTCCGCGCGGGCAAGGTCATCGCGCGGGGCAGCGGCACGGAGCTGCGCCAGCGGGCTGGCACCAGCGACCTCGAGCAGGCCTTCCTGAGCTTCGCCGGTTCGGAGGCCGTGTCGTGAACGCCCGGCGCGTCCAGGCGCTGGTACGCCGTGTGGTGGAGGAGATCCGCCGCGACCGCCCCTCGCTGGCGCTGCTCTTCATCGCCCCGATCATCCTCACCGGGCTCGTCACCTTCATCCTGCGCGAGGGTCAGACCCCGGTCGTCCACGCCGTGATCGTCGGTGCCGCACCAGCCGAGGCGCCGCTCGTTGGCGCGCTCGAGGCGAGCCTGCGCGGGGCGGGTGCGACCGTGACCGCGGCGCCCGACGAGGCGACCGCACGGGCGGCGATCGCCGACGGGTCGGCCACCGTGGCCATCGTCCTGCCGGCCGACCTGCTCTCGCCCGCCGGGCGGACGATCACGCTCGTCACCAACGGCCTCGATCCCGCCGGCGAGGCGGCCCAGCTGGGGGCGGTCCAGAAGGCGTTGCTGGGTACCGTGACCTCGGCCGCCGGCGCCGTCCTCCCGACCATCCAGCACACGACCGTGTACGGCACCCCATCGACCGACCAGATCACGAACTTCGCGCCGGCCATCGTGGGCTTCTTCGCCTACTTCTTCGTCTACATCCTCACCGGCGTCAGCTTCCTGCGCGAACGCACGGGAGGCACGCTCGAGCGCCTCATGGCGACGCCGGTCAGGCGCGGCGAGATCGTGGCAGGCTACACCCTGGGCTTCGGGCTCTTCGCCATCGTCCAAGTCGCGCTGCTCATGACCTGGGTGCTGGGGAGCGTCCGGATCCCGGCCATCGGTCCGCTGCCCGCGTTCTCGGTCGGCCTTGGGGTGGCCATCGCCGGCAGCCCCGTGATGGCCTTTCTGGTCGTCCTGCTGCTGGCGCTTGGCGCCGTCAGCCTGGGGATCTTCCTCTCGACCTTCGCCCGCACCGAGCTGCAGATCATCCAGTTCATCCCGCTCGTGCTGGCGCCGCAGTTCCTCCTGTCGGGCGTGCTGTTCCCCGTCAGCAGCCTGCCGGGGATCATCCAGCCGCTGGCTCCGATCCTGCCGCTCACCTATGCCATCGACGGCCTGCGCCAGGTGTTCATCCGCGGCGCCGACCTGTCCGTCGGGGCGCTCCAGCTGGACCTCGTGGTGCTGGCCGTGATCGCCCTGTTCTTCGCCGTCATCGCCTCGCTGACGATCCGCCGCGACGTGGTGTAGGCGGTCCTAGCGGCTCCGCACGGCGAAGATCGTCACGATCCCCAGGGCGACGATGGGGATGATCAGCAGGCCGAATCCTCCGGGCACGAGGTCGTGCATCCACCCGAAGATGTCTCGGAAGACGTTCACCACCTGGTTGATCACATCGCCCATGCGTCCGATCCTCCTCGGCCGTGCCTCTCGAGCCGCGCCCGTCGCGCCAGCCGCGCCCGCCGCGCCGCCCAAGGGTACGCGCCATCGCGCCAACCGCAAGTCGCCGCTCGCCGCCGACCACATCGTCGCCGTCCGACCTGATCAGGTCTGACTCCGGGGCACGTTAGAGCCGTTGGTCGAGCCCCGGCACGCTCGACCACCACCCCGGTTGGTGCAGCGCCGCGCGGCTGCGCTAAGGTGGACCCAGGCGGCAGCTCGCCGCGCAAGGGGTCGACCAGCGCGAGATGGACCCGCAAGCCTGGGTGTGGCGATCGATCGGCCTGGCCGTGGTTGTCGTGGCCGCGGTCGTGGCGCTGTGGTTCATGGGCCAGGTGGGCGACGCGGTAGGCGGCATCACCCTCGCCACGCCGGTCGCATCGGTCACCGCGAGCCCGACCCCGACGGCGCCGTTCGCGAGCCCATCCGCCTCCCCGTCGGGCAGCGGCCTGCGACCGACGCCTTCACCGTCGCCGCAGAAGAAGCCGTCGCCGACCCCCAAGCGCTGAGCAGCGAGCTTTGCGGCGCCCTCGCGCGCGAAACCCGCCCGACCCTACTGCTCGTAGCCCTCGACGATGACCGGCGGACGCAGCTTCGCGGCCTCGTCCGGCAGGCCGGCCGCGCGGCGTGCCTGGCGCTGGCGCAGGAGGTCATAGCACTGGTCCAGCGCGACCCGGATGAC